>NZ_JBEFTW010000035.1:0-86934 GCF_040196095.1 Actinopolymorpha sp. B17G11 | reverse complement strand
CAAGGGCTCCTTGCGCGGCTACGCCGAGGCCGGCATCGTCGCCGTCCCCAAGCACTTCCCCGGCCACGGCAGCGTTCCGGCCGACAGTCACGTGAGCCTGCCCGTGCAGGAGGCGTCGCTGGCGGAGCTCCGCCGGCGCGACCTCGTACCTTTCAAGGCCGCCGTCGGTGCCGGGGCGCAGGCGGTGATGGTCGCGCACATCGACGTTCGCGCCGTCGATGCCGGTGCGCCATCGTCGGTGTCGGGCCCGGTGATCGGCGGGATGCTCCGCGAGCGGCTCGGCTTCTCCGGCGTCGTCGTCACCGATGCGCTCGAGATGGCCGGCGTCGCGGAGAAGTACGGCAGTGCCGACGCGGGCGTGCGTGCCCTGCTCGCGGGCGCCGACATCCTGCTGCTGCCGGCCGATGCCGGCGCGAGCCATACGGCCGTCGTGCGTGCCGTCCGTTCCGGTCGGCTGCCGCAGGCCCGCCTCGACGCGGCGGCCGCGCGGTCGATCGCGCTGATGCTGCACCAGCGCGCGAGCGTGGGTGCCGATCCGTTGTCAGCGGCCGCCTTGGGTGGGTCGTCCCGGGCGTCCTACACCGCGTCGTTGCGCGGGCTCACCGTCGCGTCAGGTCCCTGTCGTGGCCGGCTCGTCGGTTCGCGGGTGCAGGTGATCGGAGGAGACCGGGAAGACCGGGAGCGGTTCGCCGCCGCCGCGCGCGACGCGGACCTCGACGTGACCCGGAGCGCGGCCGAAGGCGCCGGTGGTGCCGGCGACGTCGTACGCCTGCTCGACACGGGATGGGAGCAGGGCTCGGGCGATGTCGTGGTCGCGCTCGACACGCCGTACGGCCTCGGCGGCAGTCGGGCGGAGAAGGCGCGGATCGCGTTGTACGGAAGGACACCGGCCGCCTTCCAGGCACTGGTTGACGTCCTCACCGGCCGGGCACGCGGCACCGGCCGGCTCCCCGTCGATGTCGACGGCCTGCCGCCGCGCGCCGGCTGTCCCCGCTGACGACGCTCAGGAGCGCAGGGCGGCGACGACGTCGATCTCGACCAGGATGTTCATGAGCGTGGAACCGACCGTGGTCCGGACCGGGTACGGCTTCTCGAGGAACGACTCGTACACCCGGTTGAACTCCGCGAAGTCGTCGAGGCTCGCGAGGTGCACGGTGGCCTTGACGACGTCGGCGAAGGTGAGACCGCGCTCGGCCAGCACCGCGGCGACGTTGCGCATCACCTGGGCGGTCTGCTCGGCCACGCCGCCCTCGACCAGCGTGCCGGTCGCCGGATCCTGGGGGCCGAACCCCGCGGTGTAGAGAAAACCGTTCGCGACAATGCCTTGGGAGTAGGCACCCGCGGGGTTCGGTGCCTTGTCCGTACGAACTTCTTCCCGTGCCATGTGCGAGCCCTTCCGTCGTCGTCTCGACTGCCGGCCAACCTTCGAGGGTGAGGCTGGTCGAAACCCTAACGAAGTCTCTGCGTACGCCCACCGGTGAGGGGACGCCGGGGGAGCGGGCTGGAGTAGACGACGCTCGTCGTCACCGCACCGAGTCCCGCGATGCGTCCGGTGATCTCTTCGAGGTGACGCATCGAACGCGCCAGCACCTTGAGGACGAAACAGTCCTCGCCCGTGACGTGATGCGCCTCGGCGATCTCGGGCGTCGCCGCCAGCAGGTCGTGAAAGGGCTTGTAGTTGCCGGTGGGATAACGGAGCCTGACCAGCGCCATGATCGCGTATCCCAGGCGTTCGGCGTCGATCACCGCGGAGTAGCCGGCGATGACTCCGCGCTCTTCCAGGCGGCGGACGCGTTCGGTGACGGCGCTCGGTGACATCGCGACGGTCCGGGCGAGGTCGGCGAAACTGGCCCTGCCGTCGCGCTGGAGAGCGTCGATGATCCGCCAGTCGGTGTCGTCGAGGGGAGCGCCGGTGGATTCCACGGTCATGTGGGATGGATACCAGGCGATGCCTGGCAAATCCAGGTCCGCGCCGTGGATCGCTTCTTCAGCTCGGTCCGACGTGTCCGTAACGTTGCCAGACATGACGATCACGACGCCGAACCCGGTCCTCTCGGTGCCGCTGCGTACGCCTGACGACGCGGTGGCGTACTTCTCGGCCAGCCTTGCGTTCCACGCTGACGTGTCCGATGTGCAAGCCGCGCTTGACAGTGGGGCGCCGGGGTTCGTCCTCGTCGACTCGCGGGGGCCCGGGGCCTGGACGCAGGCCCACGTCCCGGGCGCTGTGCACCTGCCGACCGCGGAGATCCCGACACGCGCGGGTGCCCTGCTCGATCCAGGCGTACCCGTCGTCACCTACTGCTGGGGACCGGGCTGCAACGGCGCCACCAGGGCGGCGCTCGCCCTTGCCCAGCAGGGATATCGGGTGAAGGAGATGCTCGGCGGGATCGAGTACTGGATCCGGGAAGGATTCGCTGTCGAGACACCTGAGGGCGTCACCGCACGGCAGGCCGATCCGCTGACAGCGCCGGTGCGCAGCCGGTCCTGCGACTGCTGACGTGGACGAACGGCGACGTCAGCTCAGGTGGTCACGGCCGGCGGGCGCGTCCCAGTCCAGCACCGGCCCGGCGGGAACGATGCGGTACGGATTGAGCTTGCCGAATCCGGTGTAGTAGCCGCGTTTGATCGCCACGAAGTCGGTCGTCTCCTTGAACGCCGGACGCTGGTACAGGTCCCGTGCGTACGCCCACAGGTGCGGGTAGTCGACCAGTCGGCGCAGGTTGACCTTGAACAGCCCGTAGTAGACGGTGTCGAACCGTGCGAGTGTCACCCAGAGCCGCACATCGGACTCGGTGATCCGGTTGCCGAACAGGAAACGGTTGCCGGCAAGGCGGCGTTCGAGCGTGTCGAGGGTCTGGAAGAGGCGGTGCACCAGGTTGTCGTAGGTGCCCTGGTCGGGTTCGTTGCCGATCACATAGACGGCATTGTTGATGTCGTTGTAGAGCGTTTCGTTGAGCGTGTCGATGTCGGCACGCAGCCGCGGCGGATAGAGGTCCGTCCCGTCCTCGGCCAGACCCTCGAACTGGGTGGCCAGATCGATCGTCAGGTCCGGGAAGAAGTTGCTCACGATCTTGTGCGTCTGCTTGTCCCACAGCGTCGGGACCGAGACATGCCCGGGGTAGTCGGGGTGGGTCGCGTCGTAGGCCTGGCGGAGCAAGGTGAAGCCGTTCACCGGATCCGGGCCGGTGTCCTCGCGAAACGCCCAGCCGCGGCCGTCCCGCTCCCCGTGGACGTAGGACGCCGAAACGAGGTCGGAGAGGCCGGCGAGCTTGCGCACGATGGCCGCACGCTGTGCCCATGGACAGCTCCAGGCGAGGTACAGGTGGTAGCGGCCCGCCTCGGCCGGATACTCGGTGGACCCGTCGGAACTCAGCCGGCCGCGGAACGGATAGAGGTCGAGTGGCCGCTCGAAGCCGTCCTCGCCGAATTTGGCGTCCTTGACCGAATACGTGCCATATGCATCGTAATCGACCGGACTCGCGTACGCGGCGTCCTGCGATTCCTGCGTGGAGCTCATAGCGACGAAAACGCCACCGGCCGCCTCGTTAGTCCCTCCCGGACCTCGGTCGTGTGACGGGTCCACGCGGCGGCGCCGCTTTTGCCGGACGTGCCCTTGATGCCGAGGCGTGTTGGCTGAAGGTGCCCCTCACGCGGGGGTCGGGTCGACGAGCAGGGCGAGTGTGCCCTGCTCGCTGCGGGTGACGACGACCGTGGCCGCACCGGGTCCGCGGACTCCCAGCCGTTTGCGCAGCGTCTGCGGGTCGACGTCGACTCCCCGCTTCTTCACCGTGAGGTTCCCGACCTCACGGTCCCGGAGCTCACGCTTCAACACCTTCAGGTCGTACGGAAGGACGGCGACGACCCGGTAGGCGGACGCGAAGGGCGTCGACACCAGCTGGTCAGACGTGAGATAGGCGATCTTCGGATGCAGCAGGGATCCGTCGACCAGGGGAGCGACGCCAGTGACGAGCCCGGCGCGGATGACCGCGCCGTCGGGTTCATAGAGGTACGCCAGCGGAGGCGAGACTGGCGCGCCTCCGGGGTCATCGGCATCGGTCATCGTCACCCGGTCGGCCCACCCGCCTGTCTGCCCCGCCCACTCGCCGGCCTCACCCGCCGGCACTCCGCCCGCCGGGAGGACGGTCGCACGGCGGCGGTCGCCGACCCCGGTCCGCAGCCGCCCTGCCCACAGGGCGGCCTCCTTCACCTCACCGCCGACGCTGATCCACTCCGCTTCGACGCCGGCCGGGATCAGCCGGTGCGGGATGATCGGCGCGGTCTTCACGCAGGCGTCGCCCCGCAGCAGCTCCTCGACGAACGACCACGGCGGCGAATAGTCCGCAGAGTCGAAGATCCGCCCGCGAAGAGAGCGCCGGGCCGGGTCCGCCACTGCTGCGGAGTACGCCGCACGGTCCACCTCCCGCGCATCCGCCTGCTCGACCGACGCGTGCCCGGCCAGGTCCAGCTCGGCGAGGTTGGCGCGGGCGATGGCCACTGTCAGCGGGTCCGTGTCGACGCCGGTGACCTGGACGCCGGCCCGGGCGAGGGCGATCAGGTCCCCGCCGATGCCGCAGCAGAGGTCGACGATCCGGGCACCACGTTCCGGGGACGACTCGGGGCTTGGCGGCCCTGTCGTTTCCGGAGCGATCGTCTCCGGAGGGTCCAGGCGGCAGTCGGCATCGACAATGCGCCCGGCCCGGTACGCCGCCACCGCGCCGGTCGTCGCCTGCTCCAGGCCGTCCCGGGTGAAGAACATCCTGCCCGCGTCCTCGCCCCACTTGACCTGGGCACGCCGCCGAAGCGCGGCCTGCGTCATCGCCGCCGCCACCAGGTCGGGGGGATGGCAGCGCCGCAGCCGGGTCCCGAGCGCGACCGCTGTGTGTTCCTCGTACGCCGTGCACGCTTCCGCGAGGAGATCACGGCCGGCTGGCGTGAGCAGATCCCGGAACGTCTGGAGATCCACGAGGACACTCCTTCCGCGATCCGGGACGCGACACGCCACGCCATCTGGCACTCGGGTTGACCGAGTGCTAAGAGACCGCCTAGATTCTGAGTTGGCACTCTCGACCTTAGGGTGCCAACCAACAAGCCCGCGACGAGGCGGCCGGCACCCGCGACGACGGCTCGCCACACGTCGCGCCATAGGTGAAAGCACAGCCACCCGTGACATCCCGTGAAGGGGGAGGTCAACAAGTGTCGGTCTCCATCAAGCCACTCGAGGACCGGATCGTCGTCAAGGCGCTGGACGCCGAAGAGACGACGGCGTCGGGACTCGTGATCCCCGACACCGCGAAGGAGAAGCCCCAGGAGGGTGAAGTCCTCGCGGTCGGGCCTGGTCGCATCGACGACAACGGCAAGCGCATCCCGCTCGACGTCAGCGTCGGCGACAAGGTGATCTTCAGCAAGTACGGCGGCACCGAGGTCAAGTACAGCGGCGAGGATCTGCTGATCCTCTCGGCTCGTGACGTCCTCGCTGTCGTCACCAAGTGACACCAGGTCGCGGACTCACGCGCGTGGGGTCGTCGCAACACAACCTGTCGACCCCGAAGTCAAGACCAGCAACCAACCGATGACCTGACGACTGACACCGCCCCGGCGGCCTCCACATACCGGGGCGCCGGGGCGGTGTCGTGGAAGGACACACATACCCATGCCGAAGATCCTGGAGTTCGACGAGAACGCGCGGCGCGCCCTGGAGCGCGGCGTCGACGCTCTCGCGAACACCGTGAAGGTGACGCTTGGGCCACGCGGCCGCAACGTCGTCATCGACAAGAAGTGGGGCGCACCGACCATCACCAACGATGGCGTCACGGTCGCCCGTGAGGTGGAGCTCGAGGACCCGTTCGAGAACCTCGGCGCCCAGCTCGTCAAGGAAGTTGCGACGAAGACCAACGACATCGCCGGTGACGGCACCACGACGGCGACGGTGCTGGCGCAGGCGATGGTCCACGTCGGCCTCCGGGCCGTCGCCGCCGGCGCCAACCCGATGTCGCTCAAGAAGGGCATCGATGCTGCCGTCGAGGCGATCAACACCGAGCTCCTCGAGCAGGCCAAGTCCGTCGACACCAAGGACGAGATGGCCCACGTGGCCGCGATCTCGGCCCAGGACAAGACGATCGGGCAGCTCATCGCCGAAGCGTTCGACAAGGTGGGCAAGGACGGTGTGATCACCGTCGAGGAGTCCAACACTCTGGGCACCGAGCTCGAGCTCACCGAGGGCATGCAGTTCGACAAGGGGTTCATCTCCCCGAACTTCGTGACCGACGCCGAGCGCCAGGAAGCTGTCATCGAGGATCCGTACATCCTGATCAACCAGGGCAAGATCTCCTCGATGGCCGACCTCCTGCCGCTGCTGGAGAAGGTCGTCCAGGCGAGCAAGCCGCTGGTGATCATCTCCGAGGACGTCGAGGGCGAGGCGCTCGCGACGCTCGTCGTCAACAAGATCCGCGGCATCTTCAACTCGGTCGCCGTCAAGGCGCCCGGATTCGGCGACCGCCGCAAGGCGATGCTCGAGGACATCGCGACGCTCACCGGCGGCCAGCTGGTGGCGCCCGAGCTCGGCCTCAAGCTCGACCAGGTGGGGCTCGAGGTCCTGGGTACCGCCCGCCGGGTCGTCGTCACCAAGGACGACACGACGATCGTCGACGGCGGCGGTTCCGCCGACGACGTGGCGGCCCGGGTCGCGCGGATCAAGGCCGAGATCGACCAGACCGACTCCGACTGGGACCGCGAGAAGCTCCAGGAGCGGCTCGCCAAGCTCGCCGGTGGTGTCTGTGTGATCAAGGTCGGCGCCGCCACCGAGGTGGAGCTGAAGGAGAAGAAGCACCGGATCGAGGACGCGGTCTCCGCTACCCGTGCCGCGATCGAGGAGGGCATCGTCACCGGCGGTGGCGCCGCCCTCGTCCACGCGGCCGTCGCTCTCGACAAGGTGTCGGCCAACGGTGACGAGAAGATCGGTGTCGATCTCGTCCGCGCTGCGGTGCTGGAGCCGCTGCGGTGGATCGCCGAGAACGCTGGTGCCCAGGGCTACGTCGTCGTGGAGAAGGTGCGCGAGGCGGGCAAGGGCAAGGGCTACAACGCCGCGACCGGCGAATACGGCGACCTGACCGCACAGGGCGTCATCGACCCGGTGAAGGTGACCCGCTCGGCGCTCGCGAACGCGGCGTCGATCGCGGCCATGCTCCTCACCACGGAGACGCTCGTCGTCGACAAGCCCGAGGAGCCTGAGCCGGCACCCGCGGGTGCGGGCCACGGCCACGGCCACTGATCGGCGAGAAGTACAGAAGGGGCCTCTCCTGCGCGGAGGGGCCCCTTCTCCGTTGACTGGTTGAGGTTCAGCGTCAGGGCGCCGGACGAGACTTGAGGGCGCGAACCTTCACGGTGGCGGTCGTCTCCCGGACGGGACCACCGAGAATGTCGTCGGCCTTGTCCTTGTGGAACGCAATATCGGCGTGGTACTTGATCCGGGCGATCTGGCCGGCCGCGATCTCGACCCTGCGCTCGGCGAAGCCAGGCGTTCCGAATCGCACGGTGTGCGGCCCGGCGGGCAGCGGGTACGCCCAGACCGACCAGCTGGCCCGGCGTTCGTTGCCGTCGATGGTGATCGTCGGCGGGTCGACCCAGGTGCCCCAGTTGGGACTCTCCGCGATGAGTGTGCCGTTCTCCTCCACGGCGATCAGGCTGTCGAAGTCGAACGTGACCTCGACCGCGCCCCACCCCTGCGGCAGGTCAGGGTAGGACGACCCGCGCTTCTGGTCGACGAGTACCGCGGGCGGCGTCGGTTCGGTCGGCGGCAGCGTCATCGCGTCCCCTTCCGCTTCTGTGACCGCTTGGGTCGTTGGCTGCCCTTCCAGCCCGAATAGCCGACCCACATCCCGTAGAGACCCAGGAGTGCGCCGAGTGCGCCCACCGCCGGTACGCCTCCGTACCACGTGATGCCGACGAAGAAGACGATCCAGACCACCGAGACGACCCCGATCGCCAAGGACATCCATGCCTGGAAGGCGTGCCCAGGGGTCCTCGCTGGCGACCGTTTGCCATCCTGTTGGCGACCACGGGTCGGTTTCAGGACGGGGGAGTACTCGAACTCGGTGACCTGGCCCTCAGCGATCGTCAGCTGTGTGGTTTGGCGCGGCCGACCCTCCTGCACCTCGATCAACCGTTCTCCCGCCGGAACGACGATGAGGGCACGACCGAAGCCATGCGTCGCGGGCTTCCCGTCGACACCGATGATCGGCAGAGCGGCGTTCTGTTCCGAGCGTGGGCACCAGGCTTCGATCGCGACGGCGCCATGACCTGCCGGAAGCAGGAGTTGGTCATCGGAGTTCGGTGCCCGCACGTCGTAAGGCGTTCCCGGGTAGGTGGTCAGAACGTCGTCAGGAGCGGCGCTCACGTCATTCACCACCAAGCTTGCGTTCGATGTCCTCGTCGGACTGACGGTCGTCGCTCAACACCCAGTCGGTGACATTGTCGCCAGCTTGGGTGGTCCCGCCCGCAATGCCGCCCCAGCTGCCAGGGCTCGAGGGGCTGAAGACCCTGTTCCCGTCGGTGGCGAAGTCCCTGACGACGTCGCCGGCGCTCTTGTAGCCGGCGTACCGGCCGCCATCTCTCTTCTGGAACTTCCGGAGGGCGTTCTCCATGCCGGACTGCCTGAGCTTGTAGAGGATGTTCTTGAGCTTGAAGAGGATCTGGTTGACCTTTGCGATGAACCTTGTCGCCCGGCTGCCGGTCGACGCCGCCCGGACGGCCGTCGCTGTCCCGGCCGCTGCGGTCGAGGCGCCGAACGTGACCGGCGCAGAGGCCAGCGCCGGAATCCAGACCATGATCAGCCACTCGACGAAGTCGGCGATCAGGCCGAGGACGAAGTTGTAGGCGAGCTCCATGAGCATCTTGGCGACACCCATGATCGCCTGGATCAGCTTGACGTCGTTGGCGACGCCCAGCACGCCGTCGGCGAAGTCGTTGAGCTTGGTCTTGGCGGCATTGGCGGCTTCACCTTCCCAGGTCACCAGTCCGGCATTGGCGGCGTCGCGAACCTCGCCGGAGAGGGGCACGAGGGCGTTCTGGACGCGGGCCCACTTGGCCATGTCCGCGTCCATGCGCTCGGGGTTGCCGGTGACATAGCCGATCGCGTCCTGCAGCGGCTGAATCCAGTCGATGAGGAACCCGAGGCCCTGGCTGATCAGCCAGTTCAGCGGGTCGGCGCCGATCGCCATGACGCTGCCCGCCATGCCCGCGACCGACCCGCCGATGCTGGCGACTTCGGACCAGTTGGCGCCTGGGTCGTCGAGGAACTTGTCCCCGGACTTCCAGATGCCCACTCCCTGGCCGGCGAAGGGGATCTTGTCCACCTGGTTGTTGTCGAGCCGCCAGGTGCCGGTGTCTGCGTTGGCGCCCGTGTCGTTGGTGACGTCGCTGTCGGTGTCGTTCGTCGTCATCTCGCGCCCACTATCCTCAGAATCCTGGCATGCCGGTGTCGTCGAGCGCGCCCTCGAGTTGCGTGAGAGCCTGGGTGATGCCGTCCTCGGTGGCTCTGTATGTCTTCCCTGCGGCGTCGACGCGCAGGACGTTGTCCTGCAGCGACTCGCCCATCATCTTCAGGTGTTCGAGGGTGTCCTCACCAGCGACCTTCCAGTAGAGGAAGGCCGCCCCGGTGATCATGCCGACCAGGCCCCAGACCTTCATCTCCGGCGCTGTGTCGCTCGCCAGTTGCATGATGCCCGCGGCGTTCTTGTTGAGCCCTTCCAACTTCTGCTTGACCTCGGCGATTTCCGCGGCGCTGTATTCCGCGCCTCCGCCTCCGCCACCCATGCCCATTCACCGCCAGTTCTCGTCGGTTCCAGCCGTCCGACGTTGCCAGTCGGCTGGTGGTCGCCTTCACTGCGTGTCGTCGTCGGGTTGGTATCGCTCGACCAGGCCGCGCATGTCCATCTGCGAACCCACGTACGCCTGCGCAATACCGGCCATTCCCAGCGCCAGGTTCGCCGTCGCTTGCTGAATGGTCGCCAGCACCATCGGCCCGACCCTGGACGGACCGTGCCGGAGGATCCTGTCGCTGATGTCGATGCGGGTCACGCCGACGCCGTTCTGCACGGTGACCTCGATCGCGCCGTCCGGAGTCGTCGCCGTCGCCGACTGGCCCGCCATCTGCTCCTGGACACCGGCGTACGCCGCCATCCGCTGCTCGGCGTCTCGTTGAAGCTTGGCGAAGCCCTCGCGGGCCGCGTGGAGTTCGTCCTCCATCCCGTGCCGACGGATGAAGTCCCACTCCTCGGGGGTGAGGTCGTCCCACCCCTCCGACTCATCGACGCCGGCCGCGAGCTCGTCGAGGCCAGGCGGATCGGGGATGGCGCTGGCCGTCGCAGCTGAGGACGGCTTGCCCAGGACGGCTGCGAGGGCGTCCTCCGCCATCGGACCCCACTCGCGCGCCGACGCGGACAGCTCGTCGTTGATGCGGGAGTGCGCGGCCCTGAGGGTCTCCACGATCAGCTCGCCAAGCTCCGCGGCGGTGTGTCTACGGGCCTGGTGCTGGAGTTCGATCGACGTCACCGTGTTGCCGGGCGCCACGGTGACCGTCACCGTGTGGTCGGTGGAGGGGTGCGTGACGCTGGCACCGGCCAGGAGTTCGGCGAGCCGGTGAGCGTCGCCGGTCGTACGTGCGGATTCGGCGGGACCATTCACGGGCAGGCAGCGTAGTGCAGGACAAGTCGGGCGAATCGCCACCTGCCCTGAGAGCTGTGGATACGTGCTCGGGACGCTGTGGATAACGTTCGTGCCGAGGGCACGCTACGGCCGACGCCTGCCCGGTGTCGTGGTCATGTGGACGGCACCCCCGTGCACGGAGTCCTTGTGCGCTCCGGGTCAGGGCGTGTGCTCGGCGGCACCCTTGGCGGCTGCCGGCTTGGTCCGGGTCGACCGGGTCGCTTTCGGGCCGGCGCCGGCCGACCCGTTCGGCCTGGTGCCCTTCGTGCCGGTCGTAGCGGAGCCTGAGCCGCTGGCAGGAGGCCCCGCCGACGCGAGATCCGCCCCGGCACGGTCGGTCGGAACACGGTCGGTGGGGGCGCGTTCGGTCGGAACACGGTCGGTGGGGGCGCGTTCGGTCGGAGCAGGATCCACGGCGGCAGCAGGCGCCGCGACGGGCTCCTCGGCACGGCCCCAGAACGCGGCCTGCGTCGCCTTCGCCTCGGCCACCCCACGGTCGTACGCCTGACGCGCCTCCTCCGAGTCGTCCCAGGTGTCATGCCCCTCGAACTCGGTCGGTCCCCTGCCGCCGCGCTCAGCGATCAACTGGTCCCACTCGGGTGTCGGCATCTGGTCCTGACTCATCGCTGCTCCTCGTACTGCTGGGCAGGGCACGTGGTCTCCGGCCCCGCCCGTCGCTCCGGGTCCCGTCAGTTCGGCGGCCGGTCGCACACCGGAGAGACGGCGGCCTTGTTGGACCGGCTGACAAAGGACATGCCCACCACAGGCGTACGCAACCCACGTGTACCGCCCGCATTGGCCAGCGGTCCGGTCCGCATGGTGGGCGCCCAACCCGAACAAGGCGGCGGATACGTCACCATTGGTCTGATGTCAGAACAGGTCACCCTCCGCTCATTCGGGCTAGGGGTGTACCTACCGTCGCTGCTCTACGGCGTCGGCCAGGGCGCCATGGCGCCGATCATCGCCCTCTCGGCACTCGACCTGGGCGCCTCGGTGGGGGTCGCGAGCCTCGTCGTCGCCCTCGCGGGAATCGGTCAGCTACTCGGCGACCTTCCGGCGGGTGCTCTTGCGGGCAGGATCGGCGAACGCAAGGCGATGCTCGCGGCGGCCGTCCTCCTCGTGTGCGCGCTGGTCGTCTGCATCGTCGCGACGTCGGTCTGGATGCTCGGTGTCGCCATCGGCTGCACCGGATTCGCGGGAGCGGTGTGGGGGCTCGCGCGACAGGCGTACCTCACCGAGGTCGTGCCGTTCCACCTGCGGGCACGTGCGCTGTCGACCCTGGGCGGCGTCCATCGGATCGGCATGTTCATCGGGCCGTTCCTCGGTGCGGGCACGGTGCACCTCGCCCACACCGACGGGCCGTACGGACTGCACATCGTCGCCGTGGCCGTGGCGGCCGTCGCGTTGATCACCCTTCCCGAGCCCGCGGGCCGCAACGGTGCACGGCCAGCGAAGACCCACCTGGGCACGGTCGGCATGGCCCGCGCCCACCTGCCCGTCCTGCGGACGCTCGGCGTCGGGACGGTACTCGTCGGCGCCGTCAGGGCGTCCCGGCAGGCCGTCATCCCGCTGTGGGCCGAGCACATCGGCCTCGACGCCGCCACCACCAGTTTGATCTTCGGTGCCGCCGGGGCCGTGGACATGCTGCTGTTCTATCCGGCGGGCAAGGTCATGGACCGGATCGGCCGGGCCTGGGTCGCCGTGCCCTCGATGGTGGTGCTCGGGATCGCTCACCTCCTGCTGCCGCTCACCACGACCGGAGCCGCTCTGTTCGGCGTCGCGATGATCATGGGGGTCGGCAACGGCATCGGCAGCGGGATCATCATGACGCTCGGTGCCGACCTGTCGCCCTCGGTGGGGCGTACGACATTCCTTGGTACGTGGCGACTCTGTGCCGACATCGGCTCCAGCACCGGACCGCTGATGATCGGCGCGGTAAGTGCCGCCGTGTCGCTCGGCCCCGCCGTGTTGCTCGTCGGAGGCCTGGGACTGATCGGCGCGGTGGTGATGGGGCACTGGATACCCCACTATGTGCCGTCTCCACGCCGGGTCGCCGCGTCTGGTTCGCCGCCGGCTGGTTAGCCGACCACCTGTCGTCAGACCCCGCGAGCCTGGCGACCTTCCTCCCCATCGGTCGACTAGCATGAGGAGACGTTCGCGACCGGAGGAAGCATGGACCTCACCCCCCGGCATGACGCCGGCGTCCCCGACCCTTTCGCCATGATCGGCCTCACCTACGACGACGTCCTGCTGCTGCCTGGCGCCTCCGACGTCATTCCCAGCGATATCGACACCACCAGCCGAATCTCGCGCCGGATCAGCGTCGCCATTCCGCTGCTCTCCAGCCCCATGGACACCGTGACCGAGGCCCGGATGGCGATCGCGATGGCGCGCCAGGGCGGGATCGGCGTCCTGCACCGCAACCTCTCGATCGAGGAACAAGCTCAGCAGGTCGATCTCGTCAAGCGGTCCGAGGCGGGCATGGTCGCCCAGCCGATCACGATCGGACCGGACGCGACGATCGGGGAGGCCGACGCGCTCTGCGGGCAGTACCGCATCTCCGGCGTACCCGTCGTCGCCCCCGACCAGCAACTCCTCGGGATCGTCACCAACCGCGACATGCGCTTCGAGACCGACAAGTCCCGCCTCGTCCGTGACGTGATGACCGCGATGCCGCTCGTGACCGGTCAGGTCAGGATCTCCGCACCGGAGGCGATGACGCTCCTGCGCCGGCACAAGGTCGAGAAGTTGCCGCTCGTCGACGAGGCAGGCCGCCTGCAGGGGCTCATCACCGTCAAGGACTTCGTCAAGCGCGAGCAGTTCCCCCTCGCGACCAAGGACGACGCCGGCCGGCTCCGCGTCGGCGCCGCCGTCGGCTTCTTCGGTGACGGCTGGAAGCGCGCGATGGCACTCGTCGAGGCCGGCGTGGACCTGCTCGTCGTCGACACCGCACATGGCCACACCTCCGGTGTCGTCGACATGATCCGGGCGTTGAAGGCCGAGCCGTCGGCAAGCGACGTGGACGTCATCGGCGGCAACGTCGCGACGCGCGAGGGCGCGCAGGCGATCGTCGAGGCCGGCGCTGACGGCGTACGCGTCGGCGTCGGACCCGGTTCGATCTGCACCACCCGCGTGGTGGCGGGTGTCGGCGCCCCCCAGGTCACCGCCGTCTACGAAGCGGCCGTCGTGGCCCGTCCTGCCGGCGTCCCGGTGATCGCCGACGGCGGCCTGCAGTACTCCGGCGACATCGGCAAGGCTCTCGTCGCCGGCGCCGACTCGGTGATGATCGGTTCGCTGCTGGCCGGCTGCGAGGAGAGCCCGGGCGACCTGGTGTTCATCAACGGCAAGCAGTACAAGTCGTATCGCGGCATGGGCTCGCTCGGGGCGATGAGCTCGCGCGGCAAGAACCAGTCGTACTCCAAGGACCGCTACTTCCAGGCGGACGTGGCCTCCGACGACAAGCTCGTGCCGCAGGGCATCGAGGGTCAGGTGCCGTTCCGCGGTCCGCTCTCGGCCGTCGCGCACCAGCTTGTCGGCGGGCTGCGGCACTCGATGTTCTACGTCGGTGCGAGGACGGTGCCGGAACTGCAGGAGCGTGGACGGTTTGTCCGGATCACGTCCGCCGGTCTCAAGGAGAGCCACCCGCACGACGTGCAGATGACGGTGGAGGCACCCAACTACCCGGGACGCTGAGCCGGTCCCGGGGGAGGCGGCTCGCGCGCGGCAATGAGCCGTACGAAACAATGCCGGGGTGACAGAGATCGAGATCGGCCGTGGCAAACGCGGTCGCCGGGCGTACTCCTTCGACGACATCGCGATCGTGCCGAGCCGGCGCACCCGCGATCCCGAAGAGGTGTCGACGACCTGGCAGATCGACGCGTACCAGTTCCAGATGCCGGTCGTCGCGGCGCCGATGGACTCGGTGATGTCGCCGGCGACCGCGATCGCGCTCGGCCAGCGCGGCGGCCTCGGCGTGCTCAACCTCGAAGGGTTGTGGACACGGTACGACGATCCGCAGCCCCTGCTGGGCGAGATCGTCGCGCTCGACGCGGTGTCGGCGACCCGCCGCATGCAGGAGTTGTACGCCGAACCGATCAAGCCCGACCTCATCACCGCCCGGCTGGCCGAGATCCGCGACGCAGGGGTCACGGTGGCGGGCGCCCTCTCGCCGTCGCGCACCAAGCAGCTGTGGAAGACGGTGATCGACGCGGGCGTCGACATCTTCGTGATCCGGGGGACCACCGTCTCGGCGGAGCACGTCTCGCACCAGACCGAGCCGCTCAACCTCACGCAGTTCATCTACGAGCTGGACGTCCCGGTGATCGTGGGCGGCTGTGCCACCTACAAGGCCGCGCTCTACCTCATGCGTACCGGCGCGGCCGGGGTGCTGGTCGGTTTCGGCGGCGGCGCGGCGCACACCACCCGCTCGGTGCTGGGAGTGGCGGTGCCGATGGCGTCCGCGGTCGCCGACGTCGCCGCGGCGCGGGCGGACTATCTCGACGAGTCCGGCGGCCGCTATGTGCACGTCATCGCCGACGGTTCGGTCGGGCGTTCCGGCGACATCGCGAAGGCGATCGCCTGCGGTGCGGACGCGGTGATGCTGGGTTCGCCGCTCGCGCGGGCCGAGGAGGCGCCGGGCCGCGGGTTCCACTGGGGCATGGAGGCGCACCACGGCGAGCTGCCTCGCGGCGCCCGGGTCGAGGTGGGCACGATCGGGACCCTGGAGGAGATCCTCTTCGGGCCGTCCAGGATCTCCGACGGAACCATGAACCTCGTGGGTGCCCTGCGTCGCGCGATGGCGACGACCGGCTACACCGAGGTGAAGGAGTTCCAGCGGATCGAGGTCGTCGTCCAGTGACGTAGGTCGTCGGCCGTTCCTCACGTCGATCGGCGAGCCTCGCCACCTGGTGCAGCCGGGCCGGCTGGCCGGCCACCGGCTCGCCGCGCGGCTCCCGGGATGTAGCGGCCATCCTCAGATCGGCCTAGCGTCTCCTCATGCCGATGAACTGGGCGCACCGCCGCCTGTGCAGCAGTGCGAAATGGGCGAAGGCCGTCGAGGACGAACTCCTCCCGTGGGCACTCGCCGACGTCGAGCTCGGCTCGGACGTGGTCGAGATCGGCCCTGGCTACGGCGCGAACCTGCGCGTGCTCGTGGACCGGGTGCCGAACCTCACCGCGGTCGAGGTCGATGCCGACACGGCGCGACTACTCGAGCGGGAGTACGGAGACCGGGCGCGGATCGTGCACGCTGACGGGGCCGCTATGCCACTCCCGGACGAGGCATACTCGGCGGTGGTGTGCTTCACGATGCTGCACCACGTGCCGACCGAGGCCCAGCAGGACCGGATCTTCGCCGAGGCGTTCCGGGTGCTGCGTCCTGGCGGCGTCCTCGCCGGCTGCGACAGTCAGCCCAGCCTGCGCTTCCGTCTCCTGCACATCGGCGACACCATGAACACCCTGGCTCCGGACCTGCTGCCGGCCCGACTGACCGCGGCCGGATTCACCGACGTGGTCGTGGACCTCGCCCCGCGGGGAGACGGCGTGCGCTTCCGCGGTCGCCGTCCCTGACCGGTCCGCGCCGCAGCGCTGATCAGGCGGGTCTCAGCCCTACCTCAGCGCTCGTCCGAGGACGTGGGAGCGGTCGTCGGCGACGGGTCGGTGGTGTCCTCGTCCCGTACGGCGCGGACGAAGACCTCGACCTGGACGACGCCCAGAGGCGTGGCCACCGAACTGGTCGCCGACGCGGGCGCCGCGCCATCCGCGGGACCGCCGAGCGGGAGCTGCGCGGTCGCGGTGGGCCGGGTGGTTCCGGCAGGCTGAGGTGATCCGGTCGGTGGAGCCGTTCCGATCGGCGACCTCTCCTGCGTACCCAGGGGCCATCCGGAGGGTGGAGCGTCGCTCGGGTGGATGCCGTTGCCGGCGTCCTGAGCGGGGCGAGCGGTAGCGGCGCGGTGAGCGGCGATACCGGCCGGCAACGGTTGGCCAGGCGCCTTCGTGTCCGGTCCGTCGGGAGACCCCCGTCCGGGCTCTCCCGGTCCGCTGCCTCCCGGTCCGCTGCCTGCCGATCCGCTCCCCGCCCGGCCGGTCTGCGTGGTGCTCGCGGGCACCTCGCCGCTGTCGCCGGCCCTCGCCCGCGCCCGCCTCCGGCGAGCCTCGCGGCGCAGTGCCCGGCGCTCCTTGTAGCCCTCCACGATCGTGTAGAGCGTGGGCACCAGGACCAGGGTGAGCAGCGTCGAGCTGATCAACCCGCCGATCACCACGAGCGCGAGCGGTCGGGAGATGAACACCCCGCCACCGGTCAGCCCGAGCGACATCGGGACCAGCGCGCAGATGGTCGCCAGTGCCGTCATCAGGATCGGTCGCAGCCGTCGCCGTCCACCCTCGATCACGGCGTCGCGCACGCTCATGCCGGGCTGGGGTTCCCCGCCTTCGGGTGCCGGCCTCGGGTTCCGGTACTGGTTGATGAGGTCGATCAGCACGATCGCGTTGGTGACCACGATCCCCACCAGCATGAGCAGACCGATGAGGGCGGGTACCCCGAGTGCGGTGTCGGTCAGCAGCAGCGCACCCAGGGCGCCGGTCGCCGCGAACGGTACCGACACCAGCAGGATCAGCGGCTGCACGATGCTGCGGAACGTCGCCACCATGACCATGAACACGATCGCGATCGCCGCCAGGAGTGCTATTCCCAGCTGCGCGAAAGCCTCGCCCTGGTCGGCGCTGACCCCGCCGAGCCGGTACGACGCACCGGCGGGAAGGTCCAGCTTGTCCAACGCCGCCCGCAGGTCGGTGGTGACCTTGCCGACGTCGGACCCGGTGGGCGTGGCGCTCACGGTGGCGCTGCGTTCGCCGTCGATCCGGGTGAGCTGCGCCGGGCGGTCCACCTCGGAGACGGTGGCCACGTCGTCCAGTCGTACGGACGAACCCATCGGCGTCTGGACCCGCAGCGCCCGCAGTTCGCGCAGCGTCTCAGGCTCGGCCCCGGTGTAGAGCAGCACGTCGTGGGAGGTGGAGTCCAGTAGGACCGTGCCGGCCCGCTGTCCCTCGAACGCCTGGCGGACGGCCTGCCCGACCTGAGCGTCGGACAACCCGAGGGCGGCGGCCTCTGCGCGGTCGACGTCGACCTGGACGGTGGGGACGTCGACGCCGAGATTGTTCGTGGCGTCCGTGGTCCCGGCGACCTCCTGGACGGCCCGCTGGACCTGTGCCGCCGCCGACTCCAGCACCGCACTGTTCGGCGCGGTGACGATCACCTCGATGTCGGTTGCCCCGAAACCACCGGACTGCTGCTCCTGAAGCGTGATCGTGCCCGCACCCTCGACGCGCGCGAGCTTGCGGCGGATCTCGTCGCCGAGGGCCGCCTGGTCGAAGCTGCCGTCCGTGGCGAGCCAGAACGTCGCCTCGTTCGTCCCGCCGCCTGCTGAGAATCCGGCGAACTCGGCCGATCCGATCGTCGCTTGGTAGGACTCGATGCCGTCGATGTCGGCAAGGACGTCCTCGACCTTCTCCGCCGCCTCGTCGGTACGCGCCAACGACGTCGACACCGGCATGACCTGCGTCACCGTCATCGTGTTGTCGCCGCTGTCGTCGAGGAAGTTGGTCTTGAGCAGAGGGGTCGCGGCGATCGTGCCCGCGAAGATGGCGATACCGGCGATGACCGTGGTGATGCGGTGCCGGGTCGTCCAGCTGATGATCGGCACGTAGACGCGTTGCAGCGGGTTGCGGCGTTCCTTGGCGACCGCCTCGGCGCGGACGCGTTCCTCGTCGCCGGGGCGTACGACCGGGCGTCGCAGGAACCAGTACGCCAGCACCGGGATGATCGTCAGCGACACGAGCAGCGACGCCAGCAGGGCGATGGTGACGGTCATGCCGAACGGCCGGAACAGCTCGCCGACCTGTCCGCCCACGAACGCGATCGGCAGGAAGACCCCGACGGTCGTGAGCGTCGACGCCGTGACCGCGCCGGCCACCTCGCGGACGCCGTTCATGATCGCCTGCTGCTTGCGTTCGCCGTAGGCCAGGTGTCGCTTGATGTTCTCCAGCACGACGATCGAGTCGTCGACGACGCGTCCGACGGCGACGGTGAGCGCCCCGAGGGTGAAGATGTTGAGGGAGTAGCCGCCGGTGTACAACCCGATCATCGCGACCAGCACCGAGAACGGGATCGAGACCGCGGTGACGAGGGTCGAACGCAGCGACAGCAGGAACACGAGGATCACCAGGACGGCGAAGAACAGTCCGGCCGCGCCTTCGGTCGTGAGGCCCTCCACGGACTCCTCGATGAACGGCGCCTGGTCGAAGACGACCGTCAGCTCGGCGTCGTCGCCCAGCTGGTCGCGGAGGTCGTCGAGCTTGTCCTGGACGGCGTGGGAGACCGTCACGGTGTTGCCGTCGTCGGCGACCTTGGTGACGGAGATGCCAAGCGTCGCCCGGCCGTTCGTCCGCGTGATCGAGCTCGTCTCGGCCAGCTCCTCCTCGACGTCGGCGACGTCGGCGAGGGTGACGGGCTCCGGTGCCGCGGGTGGGGCCGCCTGGGCGGCTGCACCACTCTGAGCCGACGCACCCGCGCCTGGGGCGGCTCCAGTCCCCTGGCCAGTTCCGCCAGGCGCGCCTGCCGCACCCTCACCATCGCCAGAGCCGGCGCCAGAACCTGCCCCAGACCCTGTCCCAGAACCCGCACCGGTGGGAACGATCGGAACGTCGCCGAGATCCTCGACCGAGGTGAACGGCGCACCGACCTCGATCGTCAGCGACCTGTCGCCGGTGCCCATCTCCCCACCGGGAACGCTGAGGCCGTTGGCCTGCAGTGCGCTGAGTACGCCCTGGACACTCACCCCGGCATCGGCGAGCTTCTCGTCGTCGAGGGTGATCGCCACCTGCTCCTCGCGGACGCCGGTGACCTCGACATCACGGACCTCGGGGATGTTCTCCAGGTCCGGGAGCACCCGCTCCTCCAGCCGGTCGGCGAGGACCTGCACGCCCTCGCTCGAACTGACGGCGAGCATGACGACGGGGAAGTCGTCGAAGCCGCCGGCCTGCACGGCCGGGTCCACGTCGTCCGGCAGTTGGCTCGACAGCCGGTTGATCGACTGCTGGACGTCCTGGACGGCCGCGTCGATGTCCGTGCCGTAGGTGAACTCCGCCTGCACCATCGAGAAGCCGTTGTTCGACGTCGAGGTGGTCTTGTCCAGGCCGTCCGTGCCCGCGATGGCGGTCTCGATCGGCTTGGTCACCTCGCGTTCGACGATCTCCGGCGAGGCGCCCGGATAGGTGGTGGCGATGAACGCACCCGGGATCTCGAGGGAGGGGATCAGCTCCTGTTTGAGCGAAGTGGTCGAGATGACCCCGAACCCGAGGATCGCGATCGAGATGAGGGCGATGAGGCTCCGGTTGGCGAGACTCAGCCTGGCCAGTCTGGACATGCGGGGTGCCCTTCCACTTCCAGCGTCGGTCGTCGCAGACGATACTTTGCGTCGTACGGATTATCGCCATCAGGCGGCACTTCTCAGGGTATTTCCCGGGCGGATCCTCCGCAGGGAGGAAAGGCGAGGGGGCAGCATGGGCGGCAGGGATGAGTCGATCGACCCGAGCGTCGGCAGGGACGAGCTGATCGCGCGGATCGAGCGGGCTGACGAGGATTTCCGCCGGAGCATCGTCAGGGAGGGCGCGACGGGACTCTTCTCCGTCGACCTCACCATGCAGCAGCTGCGGGTGCTCTTCATCCTCGCCGCCGCGGGTGCCCTCTCCGCGCACGAACTCGCCGAGTCACTGGGCGTCGGGCCGACCACTCTCACCGGGATCGTCGACCGGTTGGAGATCCGCGACCTCGTGTGCCGGCTGCCCGACGGCCGAGACCGCCGCGTACGCCGCATCGATCTCACCGACGCGGGCCGCCGGCTCCTGCGTGACCTGAACGAGGTGCGGCAGGAACACTTCCGGCGGCTGCTCGGCCGGCTCGACGACGAAGTCCTCACCAGCCTCGCGACCGCGATCGAGGCCCTGGCCCGGGCATGTGAGGAGGAACGCCGAGAGGATTCGGCCTCCGAGGCCTCCGCGGATCGGGCCGACGTCTCGTCGGGGCGCGGATGAGCCACTCCCTTCACCGGCGCTCTTCTGGCCCGAGTCGTCTGGGCTGGTGACCTGTCGCGCCGGCCTGGCCGCCGCGGTCGAGAACGGGGCCGACGGCCACGATCGGGAATACCCTGAACGCATGACTGCGCCGACGCAGGACCGAGCCGAACACGCTCTGGCCCCCGAGCGGGTCCGGACCCTCACCGCCCGGGTGGCCGCGACGTCGGGTGAGACCGTGAGATCGGTCACCCCGCTGAACGGCGGAACCCTGGCAGAGGTACCGGTTTCCAGCAATGCCGACATTGCGACCGCTTTCGCCCGGGCCCGCGAGGCCCAGGTGGCGTGGGCGCGGGTACCGGTCCGGGAGCGTGCCGCGCTGCTCCTCCGCCTGCACGACCTGGTGTTCCAGCGGCAGAACGACATCCTCGACATCGTCCAGTGGGAGTCGGGCAAGGCGCGGCGGCACGCGTTCGAGGAAGTGTGCGACGTCGCGATGAACGCCCGCTACTACGGCCGGATGGCCCCGCGGCTGCTCCACCCGGCGCGCCGGGCGGGCCTCTTCCCGTTGCTCACCCGTACCGTCGAACTGCACCATCCCAAAGGCGTCGTCGGTGTCATCGCACCGTGGAACTACCCCCTCACCATGGCGATCTCCGACGCCCTGCCCGCGCTGGTCGCCGGCAACGCGGTGATCACCAAGCCAGCGACCCAGACCACGCTCTGCGCGCTGGTCGGTGCCGAACTCCTGGCCGAGGCGGGCCTGCCCGCCGACCTGTGGCAGGTGGTCATCGGTGAGGGTTCCCGGGTCGGCGCCGCACTGATCGAAGAGGCTGACTTCATCTGCTTCACCGGTTCGACGCAGACCGGGCGGGAGGTCGCCCGCCGCTGCGGCGAACGCCTGATCGGCGCGACGATGGAACTCGGCGGCAAGAACCCGTTGCTCGTCCTCGACGATGCCGATCTCGACAAGGCCGCCGAGGGCGCGGTGCGCGGTTGCTTCTCCAACGCCGGCCAACTGTGCATCTCGATCGAACGCCTCTACGTCGCCGCGCCTGTCTTCGACGCGTTCTGCGAGCGTTTCGTCGCTCGGGTCCGCGACATGGTGGTCAAGGCGTCGTTCGACTTCACCGCCGACATGGGGTCGCTGATCTCCGCACAACAGTTGGCGACGGTCAGCGAGCACGTCGACGACGCGGTGAGCAAGGGCGCGGAGATCCTCGCGGGAGGCAAGGCGCGCCCCGACCTCGGTCCGTACTTCTTCGCGCCGACGGTTCTCACCGGTGTCACGCCGGACATGGCGTGCTATCGCGAGGAGACCTTCGGCCCGGTCGTCTCGGTCTACCGGGTCGGGGACGACAGGGCCGCGGTCGCCGCCGCCAACGACTCTGCGTACGGTCTCAACGCCGCCGTCTACAGCCGCGACACGCGGCGGGCGCGCGCGGTCGCCGCTCGGCTGCGGGCCGGCACGGTCAACATCAACGAGGCGTACGCGGCGGCGTGGGGAAGCATCGACGCCCCGATGGGTGGCATGGGCGACTCCGGCATGGGGCGCAGGCATGGGATCGACGGACTGTTGAAGTACACAGAACCGCAGACCATCGCCGTCCAACGGCTGCCGGTCGCTCCGCCGGGAGGCATGTCGTACGACCGGTTCGCGCGCACGATCGCCACTGGCCTTCGCACCCTGCACCGGTTCGGCCGCAGATGAGGCACCGATGAGCGGGGCCGACCGGGCTGGTGGGGTGAACGCGACTGACCGGGTGAGCGGCGCTGGCGGGATGCACGGCGCTGACCGGGTGAACGGGGCTGACCGGGTGAACGGGGCTGACCGGTACGACGTCCTCGTCATCGGCTCGGGCTTCGGCGGCAGCGTGACGGCCCTGCGGCTGACCGAGAAGGGCTACCGGGTCGGCGTGCTGGAGGCCGGCGCACGGTTCCACGAACCCGACGCCGCCGGTGGCCCGGCCGCACCACTTCCGCGGACGTCGTGGGAGCTGCGGCGGTTCCTGTTCGCGCCACGGCTCGGCTGTCTCGGCATCCAACGGATCACCCTGCTGCGCGACGTACTCGTCCTCTCCGGTGCGGGCGTCGGCGGGGGATCGCTCGTCTACGCCAACACGCTCTACGAACCGCTCGCCGAGTTCTACGACGACCCGCAGTGGCGCGGCCTCACCGACTGGCGGAGCGAGCTCGCGCCCCACTACGACCAGGCGAAGCGGATGCTCGGCGTCACGACCAATCCGACGACCACGCCGTCGGACGTCGCGATGCGCGCCGTGGCTGAGGAGATGGGGGTCGGAGAGACATTCCGTCCGACGCCGGTCGGTGTGTTCTTCGGCGCACCGGGCACTCCACCTGGCACCGAGGTCGACGACCCGTACTTCGGTGGCGCCGGGCCGCGCCGGCGGTCCTGCCTGGAGTGCGGTGAGTGCATGACCGGCTGCCGGCGCAACGCGAAGAACACCCTGACCCGCAACTACCTCTACCTCGCCGAACGCGCCGGTGCCGTCGTCCACCCGCTGACGACCGTGACCGCCGTCCGCCCGCTCGCCGCGAGTGGCTACGCCGTCGACACCGAACGCACGGGGCCGCGCGCCGGCAGGGAACGTCGTACGTTCACCGCGGACCAGGTGGTGTTCGCGGCGGGGGCACTCGGCACCCAGGAACTCCTGCACCAGATGAAGGCCGACGGCTGGTTGCCGAATCTGTCAACCAGGCTTGGCGTCCTGACGCGCACGAACTCCGAGTCGATCGTCGGGGCGGTGGCACACCACCGCGACGTCGACTACTCGCGTGGCGTCGCGATCACCTCGTCGTTCCATCCCGATGCCCACACCCACGTCGAACCCGTGCGCTACGGCAAGGGCAGCAACGCCATGGGGATGCTGCAGACCGTGCTCACCGACGGCGGTGGGCGCCGGCCGCGCTGGGCGACCTGGCTGGGCACCGTGGCGCGGAATCCCGTCGCCTGGCTGCGGACGTTCAACCTGCGGCACTGGTCCGAACGCACCATCATCGCGCTGGTGATGCAGTCTTACGACAACTCGCTGACCGTCAGCCTGCGACGTGGACCGCTGGGTCGTGGATCACGCCTCACGTCGCGGCAGGGCCACGGCCGGCCCAATCCCACCTGGCTCCCGGCCGCCAACGACGTCGTACGCCGGCTCGCCACCCGCATCGGCGGCACCCCCGGCGGCACGGTCGGGGAGGTCGCCAACATCCCGTTGACGGCGCACATCATCGGCGGCTGCGTCATCGGTGACTCGTCCGCGACAGGGGTCGTCGACGGCTACCACCGGGTGTTCGGCCATCCGGGCCTGCACGTGGTCGACGGTGCGTCGGTGTCGGCGAACCTGGGTGTCAATCCGTCCTTGACGATCACCGCGCAGGCGGAGCGGGCGATGGCGTTGTGGCCCAACCGCGGTGATGCCGACCCCCGCCCGCCGCTCGGTTCTTCCTACGTGCGCATCGAACCGGTGGCCCCCCGGCAGCCGGTGGTCCCGGCGGCCGCGCCGGGCGCTCTCCGCCGGACCGGTCCGATCGCCCCGCACCTGGTCGACTGACTGCCTGCGTGTCTGCGGCTTGTCCGCCCTCGTTCGACTGACCGCCACCACCAGTGCGATGGCGAGCACGACGCCAACATCGGCGAGCGTTCGCCTCAGCTGTGCAGTTCCGTCCGCAGCTCGTGCGCCCCGTCGCGGCGGCGGGCCTCGTAGTAGAGCCGATGACCGCCGCTCGGCAGCGCGAGGACCTCCAGATAACGCACGTCGGCGACCGGGCCGCCGTCGAGCGCCCGCAACTGCGCGCCAGTGCCGGTGGGGACCGCGAGGCCCGTACGTTCGAGCCAGTTCTCCGCAGGCGTCGCCCGTCCGTCGTAACAGGCGCGGCCGTCCGGCAGCACGGTGGTCAGCCGGGCGCCGCGCGCGTCCCACTCGCCAGGGCGGGCGGCCAGGATCGTGCCGTGGTTCCGCCAGCTGATGCCGTCGTCGGACGTGGCGTAGATCGTCGACATCCGGTCCTCGGCGCCCGGGATGTCGAGCGGGTGGCGGCAGACCCACGCCTGCCAGTCGCTTCCGTTGTGCCGGACGATCGGATCCTTGAATGCCTCCAGTGGACCTTCCATCTCGAGGCGGCGCAGACTCGCGGTGGCCAAGCCCGCCAGGTCGCGGGATTCCTGCAGCCCGATCCACCAGGCTTTGGTGCCCGGCTCGGCGCAGGAGTGGTAGAGCCGCCATCCGGTCGCGGTCCGCACCAGAGCCGCCCGCTCGACCATGGCCACGCCCAGAGCCTTTGACGTCATCTCGGTCAGGGTTTCGAATCGGACCCCGTCGTCGGAGCGGGCCAGGACGACGCGGTCGCCGGCCGCGTCCCGGACCCGGTAGGTGAGCAGCGTCGCGCCGTCGGGGTCCAGCATCGCCGTCGGCGCACCTGCCCAGCGCTGTGTGCCTTCGGCCGGGGCGGGTACGGCGACCTCGCTGGAGGCCAGACCGGGTATCGGAATTGCGGTGATGTCGTTCATGGCGCCCAGTGTCGGGCCGCGTGGGCGGCGCGGGATACTGGCTGGAACGCCGGGGGTCCGGAACATTCGGCCAACCCCGCAAGGCCTCCCGGGCAACGGCGGACGGGCAGGCAACCGGGCGATCTGGTCGAGTGTGCGCAAACTGTAGTTCTGCGGCGGAAAACCTACAGTTTGCGCACACTCGGTGAAGCGGAGCGTGATGACGAACGGTCCGAAGGTTCGCGTGGAGTCCGTCGCCGCGTTGGTCGGCTCGCGTATCGCGGGATTCGAGCTCGGCATCCTCTGTCAGGTCTTCGGCCTCGACCGGTCCGACGACGGACTGCCGGGCTACGACTTCGCCGTCTGCGGCCCGCGCCCGGGGCTGGTCCCCACGACCTCAGGCTTCGCCGTCGAGGTGTCCCACGACCTGAGCCGGGTCGCCGAGGCCGACCTCGTCGCCATCCCGGCGTGGCCGGACCTCGACGCCCCGCTGGACCCGGCCATCGCCACCGCGCTGCAGGACGCGTACGCCCGAGGTGCCATCCTGCTCTCCGTCTGCAGCGGCGCGTTCGCCCTCGCCGGCGCGGGCCTGCTCGACGGGCGCCGGGCGACGACGCACTGGCAGTTCGCCGACCGGTTGGTACGTCGGTTTCCGCGCGTACGCATCGAAAGGGACGTGCTCTACGTGACCGACGGTCCGGTCCTGACCAGCGCGGGCGCGGCGGCGGGGATCGACGCGTGCCTGCACCTCGTCAGGCGAGTGCACGGGTCAGGGACGGCGAACGCTCTCGCCCGTCGGATGGTGGTGGCCGCGCACCGTGAGGGCGGCCAGGCGCAGTACGTCGAGATGCCGCTGCCGGCCGCGCCCACGGGTGAGGGAATGGCGGAGGTCCTCGACTGGGCCGCGGAGCACCTGGACCGTGACCTGCCGGTCGCGACCCTCGCCGACCGGGCGGGGATGTCGCTCCGCAACTTCGCGCGCCGATTCCGTACGACCACGGGGACGACACCCCACCGCTGGCTGTTGGAGCAGCGCCTCCAACGCGCCGAACTCCTGCTCGAGACCTCCGACCTCACGGTCGACGTCGTGGCCGAACGGTCAGGCTTCGGCAGCGCCGACACGCTACGACACCACTTCGCCCGTCGCAGGGGTACGACTCCCCACGCGCACCGGCACGCGTTCCACGTGTAGGGCTTGCTGCCGGGCGGAGGTCAGCTGCAGGCGGAGCCCGCTCCGGTGTCCTTACCGGCGCGGACGGCGGCGGCGGAGGACAGGATGTCGTTCATCACCGAGAACAGTTCGCGATAGTGCTGGTCCTGCTCGCCGAGGTCGGACGACTGGACCTGCTGGTCGCCGATGACCAGGAACAGTTGGAGCTCGTCGGGCGTCGCAGTCGCCCACTTCTTGCCGTCGCGGCTGCGTGCCCTGGGCGCGGGAGACTCGCTGGCCTGCTGGGCGGCCGCGTCGAGCCGCTGCTTGGTCTTGGGGTTGACCGTGCAGGTCATCGGTTCCTTGCCCCGGCTCGTCAGGGTCACCGTGCCGTCAGGTTCGACGGTGAGTTTGTCGTTGAAGCCGGCGATGCCGCCGGTGCGGTGCAGGACGAGGGTGGAGGGCGACATCGCGGGTCCCGACTCGGTGGGGCTGGTGGTGGCGGTTGGCTGGGCGTCCGGTGATGTCCCCTGCTCGGTCCCGCATGCCGCCAGCGCGACGACGAGGACCCCCGTGACCGCGGCGCAGGGTAGGCCGCGTCGCAGAACCGAAAGCATCATGGTCCTGCGACGTTCCGTGGACTGGTGTGGTTCCGTAGGTCGATGATCGGCATCTTCCCTGGTCAGCGGCCGATCCGGGCGAACCGGACCGGCGGGGCGGGCAACAGGTTGCCTCCCCCGGAGGTCGTCGCTCGGCAAGGCGGGCACGACGGGCGATCATCACGCCGGGGGTGGGCGGTCACGTGGGGTGGGGCGGTCACGGTGGGGTGGGGCGGTCACGTGGGACGGTCACGCGGGGTGGGGCAGGCAGAGGCATGTGCAGGGCCCGGCTCCAGCAGGCGAGGAGCCGGGCCCTGACTAGGTCGTACGAGGCACCGCGAGGCCGCGAGCGGTTGCCGTCGTACGGACGGAAACGGGCCGGACAGGCCGACCTATGCCCCGTCGCCCTCCCAACGACTGAACTGACTGTCGAGTTACGACCCTCCCGAACAATTGTTCACCGCTTTTCCGAAGGCATCCGGTTGGACGCCATCTGAGGCGGGCTGCCGGGCTTGCGCCGGCGGCCGTTTGGATGAGGGCGCCCTGAGCCGGCGGCCTTTCGGATGAGGGCGCCCCTGCGCCAATGGGTTCGTGTGAGGGGACCTCTCATCCCGCCGAAACCTCTGGATGAGGGCTCCCCTCACACAAGGGCGTACTGATCGTCCGGACAGGCCGTGAGGGTGCTACTAGGCCAGCCAGTAGCTCTCGGCGTACTGCCGAAGGCCGAGGCGCCGGGTCACCGCCTGCGAGCTGAGGTTGTCGTACGAGGTGCTGTAGAGCGGCACCCGCCCCGAACCCTCGATCGCGAGGCGCCAGGCGTTGACGACGGCCGCTCCGAGGCCCTGGCCCCGGTGGTCGACGTGCGTGTTGACCCCGGCTTCGGCCTCCCGCTTGGTCGTGCGCGAGCTGAACCCGGCGGCCACGACCCTGCCGTCACGGACGAC
Organism: Actinopolymorpha sp. B17G11; assembly: GCF_040196095.1. Taxonomy (NCBI): domain Bacteria; kingdom Bacillati; phylum Actinomycetota; class Actinomycetes; order Propionibacteriales; family Actinopolymorphaceae; genus Actinopolymorpha; species Actinopolymorpha sp. B17G11. Next base: position 58,971 of record NZ_JBEFTW010000035.1, on the reverse strand, counting down.
CGCGAAGAGCGGGCGATGGTGGTCGAGATCGGTCCGGAAGTCCTCGAACGGATGGCCGACGAACAGGTCGCGTTCTTCCCGGATCTCCACGACATCGGGGTGCGGCTCCAGAGCGGGACCGTCGAAGGCGTACGCCGGTCCGTGCCACCGGTTCGTGATCGGCCCGTCCTCCTCGACGGCGGACCTGAGGGCGGCGTAGATCTCCGGATCTCCGGTCGGATCCGACAACGGTGGAAGGTCGCGAGCGAGTCGGCGCAACTCGGCGGCGAGCGCCGGGTGGAGGTCGTGGCGAGGGTGGCAGAGGGTGCCGGCTCTGCTTCGGGCGACGAAGACCCTGGGTGCTTTCGCGGGCGCCGTCTCGTTGGTCTCGGCGAGGAGGCCGTCGCCGGTGGCACGGAAGAGCGCCCGCACATGGGCCTCGGCGAGTTGGACCGGGGACAGGCTCGCGGCCATGGCAATTCCTCCCGGATCGGGCGGACAGGGGCGTACTCGGCTGCTCCGCCGCGCCGGGCGGTTCGGGCGACTCGGCTGGTCCGCCGCGCCGGGCGGTTCGGGCAGCCGCAGGATGGGATATGTGCCCGACTAAACTCGGAGCGGTCAGATCCGGGCCAGTAAAGCAGGCCGGCACACCCACTCGCACACCCAATTGGGCACGGCCATTTCCGAAGGGTCATCGTGACCGACCACGATCTCGTTCTCGTCGTCGACTACGGCGCGCAGTACGCCCAGCTCATCGCTCGCCGGGTCCGTGAGGCCCGCGTCTATTCCGAGATCGTCCCGCACACCACGCCGGTCGCGCAGCTCCTCGCCAGGCGCCCGAAGGCGATCATCCTCTCCGGCGGGCCGCAGTCGGTCTACGTCGAGGGCGCGCCACAGGTGGACCCGGAGCTGTTCGCGGCGGGCGTACCCGCGTTCGGCATCTGCTACGGCTTCATGGCCATGGCGCAGGCGTTGGGCGGCGAGGTGGCGAAGACCGGGCGGTCGGAGTTCGGGCGCACCCTCGTCACCGCCCACGAACCCCGGACCGGCGCCCTGCTCGCCGACGCCCCCGCGCAGTTCCGGGCATGGATGTCCCACGGCGACGAGGTCGTACGCCCGCCCGCCGGCTTCACCCTCGCGGCGTCCTCGGACGGTGCGCGGGTCGCGGCGTTCGAAGACTCCGAGCGCAGGCTGGCCGGTGTGCAGTGGCACCCAGAGGTCCTGCACTCCGAGCACGGCCAGCAGGTGCTGCAGCGGTTCCTCTACGACATCGCGGGATGCCGTCCCACCTGGACGATGGTCAACATCGTCGAGGAGACCGTCGACGCCGTACGCGCCCAGATCGGCGACAAGCGGGCGATCTGTGCGATGTCCGGTGGCGTCGACTCCTCGGTCGCCGCGGCGCTGGTGCAGCGGGCCATCGGTGATCAGCTCACCTGCGTGTTCGTCGACCTCGGGCTGCTGCGCAAGGGTGAGGCCGCGCAGGTCGAAAGCGACTTCGTCGCGGCCACGGGAGTGAAGCTCAAGGTGGTCGACGCCGCCGAGCAGTTCCTCGACGCGCTCGCCGGTGTCGACGACCCCGAAGCCAAGCGCAAGATCATCGGCCGTGAGTACATCCGGGTCTTCGAGCAGGCCGCCCGCGAGGTTGTCGCCGAAGCCGGTGCCCACGGCGAGGCTGTCGACTTCCTCGTGCAGGGGACGCTCTACCCCGACGTCGTGGAGTCCGGCGGTGGCGAGGGCGCGGCGACCATCAAGTCCCACCACAACGTCGGCGGGCTCCCGGACGACCTGGAGTTCTCGCTCGTGGAGCCCTTCCGGGCGTTGTTCAAGGACGAGGTACGCCAGGTCGGCGAGCAGCTGGGCCTGCCGGCGGAGATCGTGTGGCGGCAGCCGTTCCCGGGGCCTGGCCTCGCGATCCGGGTGGTCGGCGCCGTGACGAAGGAACGACTGGAGATCCTGCGGGCGGCAGACGCGATCGCCCGCGAGGAGCTGACGGCGGCCGGGCTCGACCGCGACATCTGGCAGTTCCCGGTGGTGCTGCTGGCCGACGTCCGATCGGTGGGTGTCCAGGGTGACCAGCGGACCTACGGTCACCCCATCGTGCTGCGCCCCGTGACCAGCGAGGACGCCATGACCGCCGACTGGGCGCGTCTGCCGTACGACCTGCTCGAACGGATTTCCACCCGGATCACCAACGAGGTACGCGAGGTGAACCGCGTCGTCCTCGACATCACCAGCAAGCCGCCCGGCACCATCGAATGGGAATGACGCGGCACGGTGGGGCGTGCATCGTGCGGGATTGCGCCGTGCATGGATGACCCTCGTGGCGATCCTCGGTGGCGGGCGGGCCGAGGATGAGGGCGGTCTGGTACGACGAGTTCGGCGCGAGTCCTGAGGTTCGCGAGGTCCCCGACCCGACTCCGGGGCCTGACGACGCGGTGATCCAGGTGGCGGCCACCGGTGTGTGCCGCAGCGACTGGCACGCTTGGCAGGGACATGACCCGGACGTCGCACTTCCGCACGTCGGTGGCCACGAACTGGCCGGGACGGTGGCTGCGGTGGGTGCGTCCGTACGCCGGTGGCGGGTCGGCCAGCGGGTGACGGTTCCCTTTGTGTGCGCGTGCGGGACCTGCGCGGAGTGTGCGGCGGGGAACCAGCAGGTGTGCCGACATCAGAGCCAGCCCGGGTTCACCCACTGGGGTTCGTTCGCCGATCTGGTACGCATCGAGCATGCCGACGTCAATCTCGTCGCGCTCCCGGATTCGCTGGCGTTGGCGGTCGGTGCCTGCCTCGGCTGCCGGTTCGGCACGGCGTTCCGGGCTGTGCTTCGCCAGGGTCGGGTGACGGGCGGGGACTGGGTTGCCGTGCACGGTTGCGGCGGCGCCGGGTTGTCGGCCGTGATGATCGCTGTCGCCGCTGGCGCCCGAGTAGTAGCGGTGGACGTGTCACCGGCGGCGTTGGCTCTTGCTCGCGAACTCGGTGCGGTGGCCACCGTAGATGCCGCGAGGGACGCCGTGACGGAGGAGGACGTGGCGAGGGAGGACGTGGCGAGGGAGGGCGTGGTCGGGGAGGACGTGGCGGCCGCGGTCCGCGAGGCGACGGAGGGTGGCCCAGACGTCTCGCTCGACTGCCTCGGGATCCGCGAGACCTGTACCGCGTCGATACTTGGCCTGCGTCGCCGCGGACGCCACGTGCAGGTGGGTCTCATGCCGCTCGGACCGGCGGGGATACCCATGGACCGGGTGATCGCGTACGAGCTCGAGATCCTTGGCAGTCACGGGCTCCCGGCCCACGACTATCCCGCGATGCTCGCCCTCATCGAGGCCGGTCAGGTACGGCCCGAGCGTCTCGTCGGCCGGCGGATCGACCTGGCCGGGATACCGTCGGCGCTGGCCGCCATGGGTTCGGGAGCCCCTCAGACGCCGGGCATCACCGTCGCCCAGCTGCTGCCTTGATGCCGGCCGCGCCGCTCGCCACGCCCGCGACCTCCACGGGGAAGGGTGCGCAACACTGGACGCATGGCGGAATCCCAGGCACCACGGCAGCCCGCGAACGAACCCGCACCCGCGGGCGAACCCGTACCCGCGAACGAGTCCAGGCCCGCGACGGCGGCGCAGTTGCCGAAGGAGACCGGGAAACGCGGCGAGTTCGTACGCCAGGCCAACCGGTTCACCGACCGGGTCACCACCGATGCCTCGTCAGGATGGTCCGCCGAGCCGGACCGCTACCGCCTGGTCTGGTCCCGGGCCTGCCCGTGGGCGCACCGCGCGGTCATCGTGCGTCAGCTGCTCGGCCTTGACGACGCCATCTCGCTCGCGACCGTCGATCCGATCCGCGACGAGCGCGGCTGGCGGTTCACACGTGACGCCGGCGGCCGGGACCCGGTGCTCGACATCGAGTTCCTGGCGGAGGCGTACCACCGGACGGACCCCACGTTCGAGGGACGGGTCACTGTTCCCTGCCTGATCGACGTACCCTCCGGCACCGTCGTCACCAACGACTTCCCGCAGATCACCCTGGACTTCTCCACGCAGTGGAAGGACTTCCACCGGCCGGGGGCCCCCGACCTCTATCCGGAGGACCTGCGCGAGGAGATCGACCAGGTGGCCGCCGCCATCTACGACGACGTCAACAACGGCGTCTACAAATGCGGCTTCGCCAGTTCACAGCGGGCGTACGAAAGAGCCTTCGACACGCTCTTCGCCCGGCTCGACTGGCTCGAGGACCGGCTACGCAACCAGCGCTACCTCTGTGGTGACGGCAGCCGGTTGACCGAGGCGGACATCCGGCTCTTCACGACGCTGGTCCGCTTCGACGCCGTGTACCACAACCACTTCAGGTGCAACCGGAACAAGCTGACCGAGCAACCGGTGTTGTGGGCGTACGCCCGGGATCTGTACCAGACCCCGGGCATCGGTGAGACGGTCGACTTCGACCAGATCAAGCGGCATTACTACCTCACCCATCACCAGATCAACCCGACCGGTGTGGTGCCCAAGGGACCCGATCCCACCGGATGGACGCTCCCGCACGGACGCGGATAGGAGCGAGGCGCTGGTCGTTGCCGGGACCAGGCGTACCTCCGGCCGATGCCTCCGGCCGAAACCTCCAGCCGGTCTCCCATCCGGCGTCCGTCTGAGAACCCGTCGTCGTGGATCGGTCCTGCGTGAGCACTGCCATGGTTCTGACCACCGCCGGTACGGCGTGACCGGTCAGGCGCCTTCCTCGGGGATGATGATCCAGCCGGCCAGGTAGAGCAGCAGCCCCGCTCCACCGAAGATCACCAGCGCGACCATCCCGAGCCGGACCAGCACCGGGTCGATGCCGGCGTACTTCGCGAGACCGCCGCAGACACCGGCGACCATGCGTTCGTCCCTCGTGCGGACGAGTTTCTTGAGTGGGGGAAAGGAGTCTTTTCGCAACGGAGTCGTCTCGTTCATGGCTCAAGCCTCCTCGATCTGAGCGTGAACGGCCATCCGGAAGTGTCCTGATCACGCCCTACGGTTGTCCCCGACGCGTGTCGGGGGGCGTCGTGAGGGTTGGCGACGGTTGCGCTGCAGCGACATGGCGACGCCGACGCCCCCGGCGCCGATCAGGACGACAGGCAGCAGCCAGCCAAGGTCAGTGACACGGAGCGCGCCACTTTGGAGCAGCAACCAGCCCAGCGCGAGGCCGCAGCACACCAGGCCGGCGACGAGGGCGGCGATGTTGGCCGGATGCCTCCCGGCCGGAGGCTTACTCCCCACGATGCACCCCCACATGGCCCACACCGACGTCGATGTTCAGCACGAGTTCACCACCTCCGGGTCCGTCGTCGCCTCGATCAATGATCTCCCGGGAGACACCTAACCCCTCCGACGAACCCGCGTCGAACTCCCTCGTTCCTCCTTCGGCCGCGTCGCCCAGCTCACCGACCGCGTCACGTTCTCCTGGAGCCGCGGGTGCGCGCGGTGGCCGAGGCGCCACGGGCTCGGGTGGGAGGGCGCGACCGAACAGCGAGATCTCACCGAGCCCGACGTCGCCCTTGAAGATCACGTCGACATCCGGGGGTACGACGACGAGGACGTCGCCGACGCCGACGTCGATGGAGGACTCGACGTGTTGCCCATCGCGGAAGGGCACCGCACTGAGATCGATGACCAGCTCACCGACGCCGTACTCGTAGCTGCCCTGAATCGCACTGACGGACGTCGGATGCAGGGTCAGGTCCACCGCCTCGCCAGGCCACCGGTCGGCCAGGCTGGCCGCAGGCAGCGCCAGGGCGAGGACGACACCGGAGGCGATCAACGCTCTGGTGCGGCCGAACCACGCGCCCAGGATCAAGCCGAGACCGACCACACCGAGCGGACCGGCGATGTAGGCACCGAGCGGGACGTCCTCCTGCTGGTCGGCGAGCGCGAGCACCATCACCAGCAGGAGCGCGGCCGCCATCGTCCCGGCGAAGAGCCACGACCGCTTCCGCTCGCCGTCGCTGCGGACCGCCGTGGACCTGACCTGGCGCGGGGGAGTCGCGGGCGGGGGCGTCCAGTTCTCCGGTGGTTGGGCCAGTTCGACGTCCTGGATCTCCAGGCCCAGGGGGTCCGGCTGATTCCAGAAGGACGCGGGAGCGGGTTCGGCCGTACGCCAGGAACCAGGAGGAGCATCGGCCGCACTCGTGGGCACGGAGGAGCCCGGGTCGGCGACGTCCAGCGGCTTGGTGTGGTCCCACGTCGAGCGCGCTGGTTCGGTGGCCGCAGGAGGAGAGGTGATGTCACCCGTGCCGCCGGACGCACCCGAGGTGCCGGCGCCGGCTGCGGTTCCGGGTGGGAACGTCCCGCCGGAGCCGCCAGGTTCTCCCGGCCGGTCTGACGGTGCTGCGCCGCCGCCGTCCTGCTCGGCGTTGCGGCGGATCAGGGCGTACAGGCCGAGCACACTCAACACGAGCAGAACCGGGACGTGCCACGGAAACCCCCACCAGGGAACGCTGAAGATCACGAGGCCCAGGATGACCAGACCACCGACGACGATCGCGTTGTCCGGTGCGCCGTTGCGGCGCCGGCCGAGCTGTTGTTCGAGGATCGACAGGTCCTCGCCGTCGTCCGGCACGAGCAGCCAACCCGCCGCATACAGCAGGACGCCGACACCACCGAAAAGCGCCAGGATGACGCCGACCACCCGCAGGACGACCGGGTCGATCTGGAGCCGAGGACCGAGCCCTGCGCAGACGCCCGCGAGGAGCCGGCCGTCGCGCGCCCGGCGAAGTGAACGGAGCTCAGCCCGGAGCTGGTCCTGCCCCCTTCCGGTGCCTGTCCCTGACCCCGCGGGAGCACCCGTGTCGGTGCCTGACTCAGCGCCCGTGTCGGTGCCTGTCTTGTTGCCTGACTCAGCGCCCGCGCCTGTCTCTGCGCCAGCGCTGGGCGAGGGGGACTGATCGTCGGGCCATCCGGATCCCGCGGGCGGCGTGGTGGCAGGCATACCCCGATCCTCCGGGCCGTTGGGTGGCGGCGCCATCCGGGATGACCCTGGGCTTTACCCCCGGGCCGCCTGGGGTGAAGCGGGGGGCCTGTCCCGGTGGCTCAGCAGCGCTTCTCGTGTGACCATCAAGGAGGACAGCCGGGCGCGTTGCCGCTCGCTCGGCGTCCACCGGCGCCGCACGACGATACCCGGGCAAGTCGGCCCGTACGCCCCAGGAGGCCACGATCTTCACCGACGCACGAGGCGCACCAGTTGGTACGCCACCGGTCGCCGCGGCGCGGAGCACCGCTCCCCGCTGCTACCGGCGTGCCGACGGGAAAGTTCTGGGCGGAGTTGCCGCCGGGCTGGCCGATCACCTGGGACTTCAGCTCCTGCACGTACGCCTGGGCCTGGTCGCGCTGACAGCGGTCGGCGGCTTCGGCCTGTTGCTGTACGCCGCGCTCTGGGTCGTACTCCCTCAGGAGCCCGCGGTCGAGGAGACCACGCAGCCGGCCGGTGTCGCGGCGGCCACCCGCAAGGGGCTCCGTCGCGAGCGTGCACCTGGTAAGAGACGCCAGGACACCGGTCAGTTGGTGTCGATCGCAGTCCTGGCGATCGGCATCATCGCGATCTACCCGCACCTCGGCGGGGTCTCGGCCCAGGTGTTCTGGCCGCTCATCCTGGGCGGTGTCGGCCTCGCGCTGCTGTGGCGGCAGGCCGACGAGTCCCAGCGTGCCCGGTGGACCGCCTCCGCCCCACCGCGCTGGAAGTGGATGTGGCCGCTCGTCAGTACCCGCGGCTGGGTCATGGTTCTCCGTACCGTCGTCGGGCTCGCTCTCGTCATCGCTGCCCTGTCGTGGGGACTCGCCTCCGTCGGCGGCATGAACGAGGTCAACGCGGCTCTGCTTGCCGTCCTCGGCGCCGGTATCGGGGTCGGCCTGATCGTCGGCCCGTGGGTGTGGCGGCTGGCTGGAGACCTGTCCGAGGAGCGGAGGGTACGCATCCGTTCGCAGGAACGCGCCGACATGGCCGCGCACCTTCACGACTCGGTCCTGCAGACGCTCGCGTTGATCCAGAAGCAGGCACATGACCAGCGTGCCGTCGTACGCCTGGCGCGTGCCCAGGAGCGCGACCTTCGGCAGTGGCTCTACGGCGAACAGGACGACGCCGACGCGACCCTGCGCAGCGAGCTGCGCCGGGCGGGAGCCGAGGTCGAGGACCACCACGAGATCCCGGTCGAGGTGGTCATGGTCGGCGACGCCCAGATGAACCCGACGCTGACAGCCGTCGTCCGCGCCGCCCGGGAGGCGATGGTCAACGCCGCCAAGCACTCGGGCGCGCCGCGGATCGACGTCTACGCCGAGGTGGAGCCGGCACGGGTGGAGGTCTTCGTCCGCGACCGCGGGGTCGGGTTCGATCCGGAACATGTGGGTGCGGACCGACTCGGTGTCCGTCGCAGCATCTACGAACGCATGGAACGCCACGGCGGCAAGGCCGACATCAGGAGCACACCCGGTGAGGGAACCGAGGTGCACCTCCTGGTCGACCAGGCCGCCGCCAACTCTGACTCGAGCTCTGGTTCGGGTTCTGGCTCTGGCTCGGGTTCTGGTCCTGGTGCCGGGTAGAGCGGCCACCGTGAACAACCATGATCCTGTTCAGGCTTTGAAAGGATGACCTCGTGACGACCAACCCTGACAACCGGCGCCGGATCGTACTCGTCGACGACCACGCGATGTTCCGCACGGGCGTACGCACCGAGATCGGTGCCGCGGTCGACATCGTGGGGGAGGCCGGCGATGTCGACGCGGCGGTCAAGGTGATCCTCGCGACGAAGCCGGAGGTGGTCCTGCTCGACGTCCACCTTCCCGGCGGCGGTGGGGCCGAGGTCTGCCGGCAGGTGCTGGCGGCCGAGCCCGACGTCCGGTTTCTCGCGCTGAGCGTGTCCGACGCCCCGGAGGACGTGATCGGGGTGATCCGGGCGGGCGCACGCGGTTACGTCACCAAGACCATCACCGGGGATGAGATCATCGATGGCGTACGCCGGATCGCCGACGGCGACGCGGTCTTCTCACCGCGGCTGGCGGGATTCGTGCTCGACGCGTTCGCCGGCGCGGTCGACCCGGGCAGCATCGACGAGGAACTCGACCGGCTGACCCAGCGCGAACGCGAGGTGCTGCGCCTGATCGCGCGCGGCTATGCGTACAAGGAAGTCGCGAAGGAACTCTTCATCTCGGTGAAGACCGTGGAAACACACGTCTCGTCCGTGCTGCGGAAGCTGCAGCTGTCCAACCGTTACGAGCTGACCCGCTGGGCGACCGACCGCCGCCTGGTGTGAAGGCGCCGGCGCTGAACGCCTGGCTCCTATGAGCTGACCCGCTTGGCCACCGACCGCCGCCTGGTGTGAGGCCGCAGGGGCTGAACGTCTGGTTCTGGTGGGCGCCGGTCCCCTGGTAGGTGAGGGGTAGCGGCACGGGGGACCCCTCATCCAGAAGATGGCTGCCCTCGCTATGATCGACAGGCGTACGTACTACCAGACGTAGTAGTGCGAGCATGGCGGGTCCGACGAGAGGCAGGGGTGCGGTTCCATGGAGATCCTGCGCCAGGTGCTGGTGTTCATCCACTTCGTGGGTCTGGCGAGTCTGCTGGGCGGGTTGCTGGTCCAGATGAAGGGGCCAGAACGCCGGATCCTTGCCGCGATCCTGCACGGCGCGCTGACGCAGTTGGTGTCCGGCCTGCTTCTGGTCGGCGTACTCGAGGGACTCGACGACCCGGCTCACCCGGTCGACAACGCCAAGATCGGCGTCAAGCTGCTCGTCGTCCTCGTCATCACGGTGCTGGCCTGGCTCAACCGCAAGAAGCCCACAATCTCCAACGGGCTGTTCTTCGCTCTCACCGCACTCACGCTTGTCAACGTCGCCGTCGCCGTCTTCTGGACCTGACGCCGCCGACGTGACGTCCTGAACGTGACGCCCTGACCTGCCTCCCAAAACCTGGCTGCGCTGAACCTGGCCCAGCGAGCCGGTGGTCAGCCGGTCGAGACGACGAAGAAGTCCTCGGCGAGGCGACCCTCGGGAAGCCCGGCGCGCACCGCGTTGGCGCCAAGCCACTCGCGCACCCGGAGGGGCAACGCGTCCGGGTCGGGATGCTGGCTCTTGTGGGCGAGCAGTGCGGTGATCTTCCGGTCGACCGTGTCTGTCACATCCACCACATGGTTGCTCTCGGGATGGCCCGACAGCCACACCTCGCGGACAGTCCACGGCTCGAGCCCTTCCTCGGCGAGGTCGGGGAAGGCGAACGGATTCCGTGCGGCCGGGTACACCGCCTGGATGGCCGCCTCTCCGGCGGCGAGGTGATCAGGATGGCTGCGCGGCAGGATCGCCCAGTCGCGCTCGGGGCTGGGGCACATCACTCGCTGCGGCTGGAGTTCGCGGATGAGGCGGGTGAGTGACCGGACGAGTTCGCGGTCTGCCTCGAGCTCGCCGTCGACGAAACCGAGGAAGCGTACGTCGGTCACCCCCACGGCGGCGGCGGCCGCCTCCTGCTCGCCACGGCGGATCGCGCCCATCTCGGCGCGCGGGATGTCGAGGTCGAAGCCGCCGCTCTGGCCGTCGGTACACACGCAGTAGACGACCTCGTGACCGGCGTCGGTCCAGTGTGCGACGGTCCCGGCCGCGCCGAAGTCGACGTCGTCGGGGTGTGCGACGACAACGAGGACCCGGGAGACCTCATGGTCGGGCAGTAGATCAGGCATCACCGCAGGAACCTACCCGACCCGCCAAATTGCGCCCAGGACGGGCCAGCTGCACGGGACGTTCCGAATAGTTTCCAGCGAACGCAGAAAGGGCGAAATCCCACTCCGGAAATTGATTTGCCATCCGTCGCAATTCCTCGGACGAGACGTTTTCCGATGTCTGCGCGACGGGAGATATCTCTTGGCGCCGAATGTGGGGGAGTGATGGGCGTGTCGCCACTGCGAATTCCGTCAATCGTACGAGGCCTGCTCATCCTTCTCCTTGGCATACTCCTTGGCTTTTTTGCCGCGAACTGCGCGAACTCGGACGCACGCGAAGGCGCCACGTCGACGCCGACCGCCACGCGTGCGCCGTCGGTGCGGCCCAGCGCCCTACCTGGTCGCACCGCGGTGGCGAGGGCCACGCTCACCCCCGTGGCCACGCCATCCAGTACGACGCCATCCACCACGGCAACCCCCAGCGCGACGGCGCCCAGCGCCACGCAGCAGCCCACCAGCAGCGCTTCGCCCAACGCGACTGGCTCTCCCGGCACCTCGCCTTCACCAACCACGTCCGCGTCACCGAGTGTCTCGCCGACACCAGGAACCGCCAGTCCGACCCCGAAGCCGGGACCGGTCGCCCAGCGGGTCGATCGGATCGAGGACACCAGCGCCAAAATCATGTTCCTCACCTTCGATGACGGACCGAATGTGAAATACACACCGCAGATTCTGCGGATCCTGGCGAAGTACAAGGCGCCTGCCACCTTTTTCGCACTCGGTGATGCCAGTAACGCCAATCCGGACATCGTGAAGCAGATCCGGGCCGCGGGTCACACGATCGGAAATCACACGCACGATCACAAGTCGCTGCCAAACCTTTCCGACGAGGACGCCCGCGAGGAATTACAGAAGGGACCCGCCTCGCGATGCTTCCGCCCGCCCTACGGCGCCATCAACGACGACGTACGCGCCATCGCTGCCGAGCTGCGCCAGGAAGTCGTGCTCTGGCACGTGGACCCGAAGGACTGGGACCGCCCTGGGGCCGACAAGATCGAGGAACGCGTCCTCAAGGGCGTGGCTCCGGGGGCCATCGTGCTGTTCCACGACGGCGGCGGCGACCGGTCGCAGACCGTCACCGCGCTGGAACGGCTGATGCCCCAATTCATCGAGAAGGGCTACGCGTTCGAGGCCATGCCCTGCTGACATGACGTAGGCGAGCCGGCCTGCCCGGCGCCAGCCGACCTCCCGGAGATGGCCGCTAGTGGCCATCTCCCGGAACAGCGGCTGATCCACGCCACGAGTGCGTACGCCCGCTTTCCGCCGGCCGAAGCCTTCCGAAGCTGGCCGTCCCCAACGCCGCGAGGACCTTGCTGGTCGTGCAAAGCTCGGACGACAGCTCCGAATGTCAGCATTGCTCTCTCGAGGAGAAACCAACCAATGGCGCACAGTAACGGCATTGACCGGCGGGGGTTCCTTTACGGCTCGGCGATCGCCGCCGGCTCGATCATGCTCGCCAGCTGTTCGGACTCGGGGTCCGGCGGCGGCTCCGGCGAGGCGCCAGCTGCTGGGCCCGCGTCGAAGGCGAAGGGTTCGGAGACCAAACCGCTCGCGCCCCCCTCATCGTTCAAGGAAGCGCCCACGCTCGCCGCCCGCGTCAAGGCGGGCGACCTGCCGTCGATCGATGAACGGCTCCCGGAGGCGCCGTACGTCATTCCCCACCGCTGGGTGGCGTCGGGCAACTACGGTGGGCGGCTCCGGATGATCATGGCCGAGAGCTACAGCTCCGCGATCAAGGAGTACATGTACGGGCGGTCGTTCCTGCGCTTCCTCAACGATGGCCTGGACATCGGTCCCGGGCTCGTCGAGAGCTGGGAGTCCAACGAAGACGCGACCGAGTGGGTCTTCCACTTCCGCAAGGGACTGAAGTGGTCGGACGGCGAGCCATGGACCACCGCGGACATCATGTACTGGTGGGACGACATGGTGAACAACGACGACTACACCGGGGTCGACCCACCCGACGACGTCCGCTCGGGCAAGGGGACCGTGGCGAAGGTCGCCGCGCCTGACGAGACGACCCTCACCCTGACGTTCGACGCTCCTGCCCCAATCACGCCGGAACGCCTGGCGGCATGGGTGAACAGCCCGGCCCAGGAGGGTTCCATCGGGCCGCTGTGGATGCAGCCGAAGCACTACCTTCAGCAGTTCCACCCGACGTACAACAAGGAGATCACCAAGGAGGACTGGTACCTCGAGCACGAGGCCAAGGGCAACTTCGGCACCAACCCCGACTGCCCCACGATGACGGGGTGGATGCTGAAGAGCTACCAGGACGGGCGGAGCGTCCTCTTCGAACGCAACCCCTACTACTGGTGCGTCGACAAGGAGGGCAAGCAGCTCCCCTACATCGACGAGGTGCAGTTCAGCGTCGTCATCGACGACGAGGTGCAGAAGCTGCAGATGTCCGAGGGCAAGGTCGACTACGTGCACGGCGGTCACCACGGGCTGGTTCTGGAGGACATCTCCGGGTTCAAGCAGACCGAGGACCGCACCGGCATCCGCGTCAACCTGTGGGACAGCGGCTCCGGCACCGGTTCCATCGTGTTCTTCAACTACGACTACCCGGACAAGGAGATGCGGGAGCTGATCCGCAACCCGAAGTTCCGGCAAGCCCTGTCGTTCGCGATCGACCGGAAGGACATCCGCAAGTCGATCTACTTCGCCACTGGCGAGCTCACGACGGGAACTCTCAGCCCTAAGGGCGAGATGTTCACCCTCAACGACGAGGCCAAGAGCAACTACGTCAAGTGGCGCGACGCCTACGTCACGTACGACATCGAGAAGGCGAAGTCGATGCTCGACGAGCTGGGCGTCGTCGACAAGGACGGCGACGGCAAGCGGGAGTTGCCGAGCGGTGCCAAGTTGCAGATCTCCCTCGACTATCCCGCGGATGCGACGAACGAACACATCCAGAAGAACAACCGCTACAAGCGCGACTGGGATGCCGTGGGTGTCGCCACCAAGTTGACGCCGGTGGCGCCGGAGGCGTTCGGCGAGACCTGGGGACGCGGCGAGCTGATGACCACGACCGCGTGGGAGGTCGGCGACTGCTCGCCGCTGATCTATCCGGGCTGGGTAATACCGGTCGAGACGGGGCACTGGGCGCCGTTGCACGGCCAGGCGTTCATCATGCAGACGGGTGACCCGAAGAAGCTCGAGCAGCAGGCGGACACCGATCCCTGGGAGCGGACCCCGCCGTGGATCCTGCCCGAGGAGGGTGACCCGATCGACCGGCTGTGGAAGCTCTACGCCCAGGCCAGGGTCGAGCCCGACCGGATGAAGCGGGTCGCCCTGATGTGGGAGATCCAGAAGATCCACATCGAGGACGGGCCGTTCTTCTATGGCGTGGTCGCCAACTACCCGCGCATCGTGCTGGTCCGCGACGGGCTGAAGAACGTTCCCACCCGGGAGAACCTCGCTCTCGGTGGGTGGGTCAACCCGTGGATCCTGCCGTCGCCCGCGGTCTACGACCCCGAGACGTACTTCTGGGAGAAGCCCGACGAACACGCGTAGCCCTTGGCCGGTTCATGATCATGCGTGGGATGGTGGCCTTTCTCGGCCCGAGAAGCCTTCGTTTCCCACGCATGATCATGAACGGTCGTCCCGTGTGGCGGGCGAGCGGGCATATCGAACCTTCGGGGCGTGATGTCCGGGCCTGTCCGGTGTGGACTGTCGGCGCCAGATCGTAGGCTGGGCGTCAAGATGAGTGCTCTCTCTGCAGAAGACCAGCTGGCCTTGCCCGACACCGCCGCCGCACCCGGTACCCCGTCCGACGCCGCGCATGATGACGGCGCACCGGACGCTGTCCAACGTGACGGTGGCGCGCCATCCGACAGCGCATCGGACGGCACGACATCGCACGGCACGACATCGCACGGCGCCGCATCGGACGGCACGACATCGCACGGCGCCGCATCGGACGGCACGACATCGCACGGCACGACAACGGACGGTGCGACTGACGGTGGCGAGCGGCAGCCGCCCCGGCACCTGGAACCTGAGGAGATCCTCGAGGGACTCAACCCGTCCCAGCGGGCCGCCGTCCTGCACGAGAAGCACCCGCTGCTGGTGGTCGCTGGCGCGGGTTCGGGCAAGACCCGGGTGCTGACCCGCCGGATCGCCTGGCTCCTGGCCGAGCGCAACGCCCGCCCCAGCGCCATCCTCGCGATCACCTTCACCAACAAGGCGGCTGGCGAAATGCGGGAGCGGGTGGCCGCGCTGGTCGGCCAGCGTGCCGCTTCGTACATGTGGGTCTCGACCTTCCACTCCGCCTGCGTCCGCATCCTGCGGCGCGAGATCAAGCGGTTCGGCCTGTCCTCGTCGTTCTCGATCTATGACGACGCCGACTCGCGGCGGCTGATGACGCTGGTCTGTCGCGACCTCGATCTCGATCCCAAGCGCTACAACCCGCGCGCCGTCCTCAACTGGGTGTCCAACCTCAAGAACGAGCTCATCGACCACGAAGAGGCCGCGCGCGGCGCGCACACCCATCTGGAGAAGACGTTCGCCGAGTGCTACGAGCTCTACCAACGCCGCCTCGGTGAGTCGAGCGCGCTGGACTTCGACGACCTGATCATGACGACCGTGCATCTGATGCAGGCGTTCCCGGAGGTGCGCGAGCACTATCGGCGGCGCTTCGCGCACGTGCTGGTCGACGAATACCAGGACACCAACCACGCGCAGTACGCCCTCGTCCGTGAGCTGACCAGCTCCGATGGCGAGGACGACAGCCCGCACGGCGAGCTCATGGTCGTCGGCGACGCCGACCAGTCGATCTACGGATTCCGCGGAGCGACGATCCGCAACATCCTGGCGTTCGAGGAGGACTTCCCCGATGCCAAGGTGATCCTGCTCGAACAGAACTACCGCTCCACCCAGACGATCCTCTCCGCCGCCAACGCCGTCATCAGCCGCAATGCCGGCCGAAAACCCAAGAACCTCTGGTCCGACGCCGGCGACGGTGCCCCGATCGTCGGCTACGTCGCCGAGGACGAACACGACGAGGCGCAGTTCGTCGCGGAGGAGATCGACCGGCTCGGTGACGAGAAGGCCGCCAGGCCGAGGGACGTCGCCGTCTTCTACCGTACGAACGCACAGAGCCGGGTGTTCGAGGAGATCTTCATCCGGGTCGGCCTTCCGTACAAGGTCGTCGGCGGTGTGCGGTTCTACGAACGCCGTGAGGTCCGCGACGCCCTCGCCTACCTCAGGTTGCTCGCCAATCCCGAGGACACCGTGTCGCTGCGCCGGATCCTCAACGTCCCCAAGCGTGGGATCGGCGACCGTGCCGAAGCGGCGGTCGAGGCATTCTCCCAGCGGAAGCGGATCACCTTCTGGCAGGCGCTGCGCCAGGTCGACGAGATCGGCGACCTGGCGACCCGTTCGGCCAACGCCATCAAGGCGTTCGTCGGCATCGTCGACGAGTTGTCCGATGCCCTCGCCGAGGGCCAGCCGCCTGCCGACATTCTCGAGCAGGTGCTCGCCAAGACCGGCTACCTCCACGAGCTGGAGGTGTCCGGCGATCCGCAGGACGAGACGCGGGTCGAGAACCTGGCCGAGCTCGTCGCGGTGGCCCGTGAGTTCTCCGAGGCCGCCGAGTCCGAGGACACGCCGGCGACCCTGGCCGACTTCCTCGAGCGGGTCTCGCTCGTCGCCGACGCCGACCAGATCCCCGACAACGGGGGCGAGGGGACAGACGACGGCGGGGTCGTCACGCTGATGACCCTGCACACGGCGAAGGGGCTGGAGTTCCCCGTGGTGTTCCTCACGGGCCTGGAGGACGGCGTGTTCCCACACTCCCGGTCGCAGAGTGACGCGAAGGAGTTGGAGGAGGAACGTCGGCTCGCCTACGTCGGCATCACCCGGGCCCGCCAGCGGCTCTACGTCTCCCGTGCGGTGGTGCGCAGCGCGTGGGGTGCACCGCAGCAGAACCCCGGGTCTCGTTTCCTCGACGAGGTCCCTGCAGAACTCGTCGAGTGGCGGCGTACGGAGGTCGACCACACGTCGTGGAGCTCACAGTCGGCGACCGCGCGCCGGGCGGAGAGGCAGGCGCGGCGCCCAGGCCAGAAGCCGGTCATCTCCGTGGCGGCGGGCGACCGGGTTGTGCACGACACGTTCGGCATGGGGTCGGTGGTGGCGACAGCGGGACAGGGCGACAACGCCGAGGCGACGGTCGACTTCGGGTCGGGTGGGGTGAAGCGGTTCCTCCTGCGGTACGCACCGCTGGAGAAGCTCTGAACCGCGGCGCTACGGCGGTTACCGCATCCCGGACCTGGTGCTCATGCTCCGGGGATCCCGTGGGCCGATGGTCCTGAGGCATTGGTTCTGCGGCGTACGGACCTGAGGCTCACGGTCGTGGGGCGGTGCGGGCGTGGCCGGCACGGTAGCGGCGCATCTTCGCGCGGGCGCCGCAGCCCTTCATGCTGCACCAGCGCCGGCTGTTGTTCCGGCTCTCGTCGAGGAAGATCCAGCGGCACTCGGCGCAGCGCTTGAGCCGTTGGAGGTCGCCGGCCCTGAGGAAGTCGACGACGTACCTGCTGAGCTGCCACTGGACGAACGCAAGGCGGCGCGGCGCCCCGGGCGGCCATGTCCAGTCGTACCCGCCTGATTGTCGCTGACCTGGTGATCCGGCCCCGGCCGGCATCCGGAGACGTGCGGCACCGATCGCGTCGGCGTGGACGTCGCGGATGTGGTCGAGGGCTTCGGTCGGTGCCGACGCGTTCATGACGGCCGCTTCGCCCGGAGTGGTCGCGCTATTCCTGGACAACCAGCACTATCCCAGCGATGAGGCGTACCTCTTCGCGCTCGCCGAGGCGATGAAGGTGGAGTACGACGAGATCCACCGCGCGGGGTTCGTCCTCCAACTCGACTGCCCGGACCTCGCAGCGGGGCGCCACCGTGATGGCGAGTCGCTCGAGGACTTCCGTGGCCGGGTCGCCCTCCACGTCGAGGCACTCGACCAGGCCACCCGCGACATCCCGGAGAGCGACCTACGGCTGCACCTTTGTTGGGGCAACTACGAGGGACCGCACACGCGTGACGTACCCCTGGCCGACATCCTCGACCTGGTGCTCGCCGCCCGCCCTGCCGGCCTGTCGTTCGAGGCGGCCAACCCACGGCACGCCCACGAATGGACACTCTTCGCCGACGTCGGCCTGCCGGAGGGCAAGGTGCTGACTCCCGGGGTCATCGACTCCACGACCAACTACGTCGAGCATCCTGAGCTCGTCGCGCAGCGCATCTGCACCTACGCCGAACTCGTCGGGCGGGAGAACGTCATCGCCGGTACGGACTGCGGGTTCGCGACGTTCGCCACCTCGCTGACCGTGCATCCCACGATCACCTGGGCAAAGCTGCCCGCGATGGCAGACGGTGCGGCGATCGCGTCCGAGCGGCTGTGGAACGGCGCCGGACAGCGGCTCGCGGCGGACTCAGATCGGCAGGCCGAGCCCGCGCAGCCAGGGGAGGGGGTCGATCGGGTCGCCGCCGCCCGGGCGTACCTCGAAGTGCAGGTGCGGGCCGGTGGAGTTGCCGGTGCTTCCGACGTAGCCGATGACGGTGCCCGCCGACACGTAGCCGCTGGTGTATTCGTAGTCGGACATGTGGCAGTACCACGTCTCGGTACCGTCGTCATGGCGTACGACGATCTTGTTGCCGTAAGGGCCGTCCCAGCCGGCGAAGGTGATCTCGCCAGCGCCAACCGCTCGGATCGGGGTGCCCATCGGCGCGGAGAAGTCCTGGCCGGTGTGGTCGGAACTCCACATGCCGCCGGACTGACCGAAGCCCGCGGAGGTCCGGAAACTGCGCAGCGGCAGGAACCACTGGATGGCGCGTTCGAAGACCTGCTCGCGCGTGGCGTCGGAAGCCTTGTCCACGATCAGTTCGAGCTCACGGGTGCGCTGCGCCTCCCAGGCCGCGCGTTCACGTTCGGTCTCCTGCCGAAGCTCGGCCGCGCGCTGGGCGTCGGAGTCGTCGATCCCTGGATCGACGCTGGCCGCGCCACCGCGGGAGCGGTCAGCCCGACCCGCCGCGGCACTGCGTGCGTCCTGCAGCTGGCCGAGGGAGAGCGCGACACCGGTCGGAGGTTTCTGGGCGTTGTCGTCGATACCCGCCGCGGCGACCGAGTGCAGGGTGACGGCACCGGAGGCAGCAGCGACCAATGTCGCGACACTCGCGACGGCGGGAATGGTCGGGAAGGCCCGGGCCGTCGCCGTACGACGGCGGGTACCGGGCTTCTTGCGCCTGCCCGCGAGCGCACTGCCGGTCCGGGGCGGGTTGCTGGACGTCGTGCGCAGCGTGACCCGCGGGCCAACCGGCCGGAGGCGCCCTTCGGTGAGCGCGTCCTGGCGAGTGGTCGCGGTGTCTCGACCGTCGCGGCGGCCGTCGTGCTGACTCGCGCTCGCCGAAGAGTCGTGACGGGCTCCGGGGGAGTCCTTGCGGGCGGCGCTGGGCTCGTGGCGGGCGGCGCTGGGCTCGTGGCGAGGAGATGGGGAGGACTGGCGGATGGTCGGGGTGTCGAGGTGTCCGACCGGGGTTGCGGCTGGTGGGCTCGCCAACCTGAGACGCCGGTCAGCCACGGCGCTCGACCGAAGTCCTATCGCGTTCGATCTGCCGGTTTGGCGGGTGTCCCGGACCGGCTGGCTCCGATCTACCTGGATGCCGCGGTCGGGCTGGATGCCGCGGCCAGGCTGGCTGGTGCGTTCGGGGCCATTCGTAGGTGTCGGTTGGCTCGACCGGGGCGCCGGGTTGTTCCAGTCACCGCGCGCCGCGCGTTTGCCCACGCCGGTACGGCCAGCTTCGCTCTCGCGCCACCCTGGTGTCGGTGGGCGGCCGTAGGGTGGCGCCGCCTGGTTGAGCCGGGTCGCGTCACGGCCCAGGTCCGGGCGAGTACCCCGGTCCGGTCGTGCGCTCTGCTCCTGTCGTGCGCTCTGCTCCTGTCGAGTGCTCTGCTCAGGTCGACGGGCCCGCTCTGGGCGGCTGCTCGGCGTCGTCCGGACTGCCGGGCCGGCACTACTCGACTGCGTGCGGATGCGTCGACCTGGCTGCGGGGCCGGAGGGGTGGCACCAGAGCGCCGAAAGCGGCTGGCAGGCGCAGCTCGGTGCTTCGCTGCCTCGGCCACAGGGATGAGACCTTCCTCGACGGCTAACAACTGGAGAGCAAGGTAGGGAACGGCGGAGACGATAACGGATGCATCAAGCTGTGCCAAATGCCTCCGCGGCGATTATGCCGAATCTGGTCTGAGAAAGTCCTCATAAACCGGACATAGCGAGACGTGCCGCTACACAAAGTGTTCGACTGCCGCCAGTTTGTTACCCAGTGCTTTGCTGGGCGGGCGCCCGGCGGTCGGAATACCTTAGGTTCAGCACGTCGATGAGGCCGCGCAGCGAAGTGCTCCGGGCCGCGACGACACCTTCCGGGCGCGATCACAGAGCTCCGGGTCCACGACAGCTTCCGGGTGCGATGGAGGAGCCGGTACATGACAGGCGCCGAGACCACGAGTTCCCCCTCCGCGGCGGACGACGCGAATCCGGACGCCGAGCCGCACGACGTTCAGCCGGACACGGCGGCGAACGACGGCCGGACCAGCCGGGCGCCGATCCGCATTGTCGTCGCCAAGCCGGGCCTCGACGGCCACGACCGCGGGGCGAAGGTGGTCGCGCGTGCCCTGCGAGATGCGGGCATGGAGGTCATCTACACCGGCCTTCACCAGACCCCCGAGCAGATCGTGGAAACCGCCCTCCAGGAGGACGCCGACGGCATCGGTCTCTCGGTTCTGTCCGGGGCACACATGACTCTCTTCCGTACGCTCATGCAACTCCTGCGCGATCGCGGCGCCGACGACATCGTGGTGTTCGGGGGCGGCATCATCCCCGAGGCGGACATCGAGGCCCTCGCCGAACTCGGGGTCGCGAGGGTCTTCACGCCCGGCACGTCGACCCACGAGATCGTCCGCTGGGTACGCGAACACGTCGCCGAGGCCACCGAGTACGCCGGTGGATCGGGCGCGACCAGCTGAGCCGCGCCGGGCGGTCACCTCCTCGGGGTCACCACTCCCGGACGAGGGCGGTCCCGAAGCCGTCGCCTATCTCCCGCGCACCGGTCTCCTGCTTCCAGATTCGCGATCGCGAGCCCGGGTGTGCCGACGTACAGGCGTTCAGTGTGCGGTTCGGCCGGGGAAAGGCCATGACCGCCGATCGCGAGGCTCTCCCCGAACCGTGCACCGGCCTGTGCCTCGCCGGGTACGCCGTCGGTGCCCTGGACGAGCCTGCGCCAGTACCGCAGACCCGTGTCGGCTCCAAGGTAGATGTGCACCGCTCCGGCATCACTCAGGCCGTTGGCGTCCTGTCCCGGCGCACCGACGATGGGGTCGGAGCGCGTGTCGTCGTCGACGTACGCGGTGACGATCGACGTGCCGAAGCGGTCGCCGGCGCGGTAGTCCGCCGGATACGGGATCTGCGGTCCGCGGTCGGCGTACCTCACCTCGACCGCACCGGCATCCGGCTGGGTGCCGAGGTCCTCACGAGGGATGCCGATCGCGAGGTCGGGGCCCCTTCCGGTCGTTGTCGAAGTCGGGACTCCTCTTTGTCCGTGTCCCGCAGGAATCGGCCGCCGACGTGGGGGAGAGGCTGAGGCCGACGGGTGGAGGACCCAGATCATCGCGGCGAGCACAGCGAGCGAACGAGTGGGCATAGCGCCACACCTCCGGTGGGAACCCGCTTTCGCCTGTGTCCTTTCGTATGTCAGGGACGACCCACAAGCGCTGGATGGGGTTGCCGGTGTGAAGAAACTAGTCGATCACGATGGTGGCCCCGGTCGGCCGCGTGCCTGGTGCCGGACAACGCAGGGCATTTCTCACTTTCCGCGGGCCGGAATTGTGCGGTCGCGCTCGCGCCCTTGGGCGGCACCCGGCGGTCACGGCGGCCCCGAGCAGGGTTAGGCTCGCGGCCGGGCCTGGGAGCAGGGGCTCCGACCACGGAGCCGGCACGGGCCAGGCGTACGCGAACCGACCAGGAAGAGCGCGCTCGTGGACCTGATGGAGTACCAAGCGAAGGAACTCTTCGCCCAGCATGGCGTTCCGGTCACCCTCGGCCGAGTCGTCGACAACCCGGACGACGCCAAGGCCGCGGCGCAGGACTTCGGTGGCCCGGTCGTCGTCAAGGCACAGGTGAAGATCGGCGGACGCGGCAAGGCCGGTGGCGTGAAACTCGCGGCAGACCCGGCCGAGGCGCAGGAGAGGGCCGACGACATCCTCGGTCTCGACATCAAGGGCCACACGGTACGCAAGGTGCTGGTGGCACCGGCCGCGGACATCGGCGAGGAGTACTACTTCTCGTTCCTCGTCGACCGCGCCAACCGTTCGTACCTCTGTATCGCCAGCGCCGAGGGCGGTGTCGAGATCGAAGAGGTCGCGCACACCAACCCCGATGCGGTGGCCAAGGTGGCGATCGACCCGCTCACCGGCGTCGACGAGGCGAAGGCCCGCGAGATCGCGACCGCGGCGAAGTTTCCCGCCGACGTCGTGGAGCCGGCCGTACCGGTGATCGTCGCGTTGTGGCAGGCGTTCATCGCCGAGGACGCCACCCTCCTCGAGGTCAATCCGCTGGTGAAGCTCGCCGACGGCGCCGTGGAGGCGCTCGACGGCAAGGTGACGTTGGACGACAACGCGCGCTTCCGGCATCCGGAGCATGCGGCGTACGAAGACAAGGCCGCCGCCGACCCGCTCGAGCAGCGTGCGGCGGAGAAGGACCTCAACTACGTCAAGCTCCACGGCGAGGTCGGCATCATCGGCAACGGCGCGGGTCTCGTGATGAGCACCCTCGACGTCGTGGCGTACGCCGGTCAGGACCTCGCTGCCGACGGCACGCGGGCCAACGGCGATCCGGTCAAGCCGGCGAACTTCCTCGACATCGGCGGCGGCGCCTCGGCCGAGGTGATGGCCGACGGCCTGGAGATCGTGCTGTCCGACCCGGACGTCCGCGCGGTCTTCGTCAACGTGTTCGGCGGCATCACGGCATGCGACGCGGTCGCGAACGGCATCGTGGCGGCGTTCGCCCTCCTGGCGGAGCGGGGTGAGGCGGTGTCGAAGCCGCTCGTCGTACGTCTGGACGGCAACAACGCCGACCTCGGCCGGCGGATCCTTGCCGACGCGAACCTGTCCGGTGTCGAACAGGTCGAGACGATGGACGGTGCCGCGCACCGCGCGGCCGAACTTGCCGCAACGACCAGGTGACGGCCCAAGTGACGGCCCAAGTGACGGCGCAGTAGGGAGCGACGGACCAGCGATGGCGATTTTCCTCACTGAGAACAGCAAGGTCATCGTCCAGGGGATGACCGGCTCCGAAGGCCTCGTCCACACCCGGAAGATGCTGCGCGCCGGCACCCAGATCGTCGGCGGTGTGAACCCCCGTAAGGCCGGCCAGAAGGTCGAGGTCGAGGGTGCCTCACTGCCGGTGTTCGGCAGCGTGGCCGAGGCGATGAAGGAGACCGGCGCCGATGTGAGCGTCGTCTTCGTACCGGCGGCGTTCACCAAGGCCGCCGTGAACGAAGCGATCGATGCGGCCATGCCGCTCGTCATCGTCATCACCGAAGAGGTCCCGGTCCACGACACGGCGGAGTTCTTCGCCAGGGCGCAGCGGTCGGGTCACACCCGCATCATCGGGCCGAACTGTCCTGGCGTCGCGTCGCCAGGCAAGTCCTACGCTGGCATCATCCCCGCCGACATCACCGGTGCGGGCCGGATCGGCCTGGTGTCCAAGTCGGGCACGCTGACGTACCAGATGATGTACGAACTCCGCGACATCGGCTTCTCGACCTCGGTCGGTATCGGCGGCGACCCGATCATCGGGACCACGCACATCGACGCGCTGGCAGCGTTCGAGAACGACCCCGAGACCGACGTCATCGTGATGATCGGCGAGATCGGTGGCGACGCGGAGGAGCGGGCCGCGGAGTTCATCCGCGACCACGTCTCGAAGCCCGTCGTGGGTTACGTCGCCGGCTTCACCGCGCCCGAGGGCAAGACGATGGGGCACGCGGGCGCGATCGTGTCCGGCTCGTCGGGCACCGCGCAGGCGAAGCAGGAAGCGCTCGAGGCGTGTGGGGTGAAGGTGGGCAAGACGCCGAGCGAGACCGCGCGCCTCGTCCGCGAGATCGCCGAGAGCCTCGCCTGAGCGCATCGCCTCCTGGGCTGTTGGAGCGTCGTCGCCTTCTATCCCGACGAACCTCCAACAACTCATGGGCCGGATGTCCCTTACGTCGCAGGCATCGTTCGACCAGCAGGCGAGGGCCCTGCTCGAGCCGTACGCCGTCGATGGATGCCTGCGGTTACGGTCATCGGACAGCTGTGGGGGTAACCCCAGTCGCCGCGGCCTCAGGGGGCGAGGCGGTCAGCGCTGGCTTTCAGGACCGGCGCCATGGGGTCGGTGTCGTAGATGAAGTCCTGCCCGTTTTCGTGCCAGACAACCACGGACAACAACGCCCCGGTCCGGACCAGGCCGACGACCTCGATCTCGCCGGTCGAGTCACCGTTGTCGTGGCCGAACCACCACCAGCTCGCCGTGCCGCCGGAGACGGTGACGTCCGTGGGTCCGTGCGGTGTACCCCAGGTGCAGCTTCCGAGCCACGAGGTGTAGGTGTCGTAGGCCGCGGTGGCGTCTGCTTCTGAGGCGAAGGCTCCGACGACGTTCACACCGGTGACGGTGCCGTCAGTTCCCCAGTCGAAGTTTCGCCGGACCGCGGCTGAGGCGCCAAGGCTCGCGAGATCGCCGGACTGGCAGACCGAGGTCGGCGTCGCACCCTCGTCCTCGCTGGTGCCGGTAGCGCTCCAGGTGTTGGACGAGTCGTTGACCTTCGGCATCTCGGGACCGACGAGCAGCCGTACGGTGAACTCCGGCGGGGTGGGACTCGCCGTCGGGGTGTCGGAGGACGTGGGCGCCGGAGTCTCGCTGGGAGAGACATCCGGAGAGGTCGAGTGCGGTTCCGGCCCCGGCGTCGGCGGAACGGCCGAACCGGGGTCTCCTGGCAGGTGCGACCTGGGTGCCGTCGGATCCGGAACGAACGGCCATCCCGACGGCGGCTCGTCCTCGGTGTCCGACGCCGACCGCGAGCCCTGGCGCCCGGAGGGCGCGGGCGCCTTGTCGGCATCGGACGGTGACGCGGCAAGGAAAGGGTTGGCCAGCGTGACCGGGTCACCTGGCATGCCGACGACCGCGCCGTAGCCGATCGCGCCGACACTGGCCACGACGGCGAGACCGGCGGTTGCCGTGCGTCGCAGCTGGCGCCGCGCGCCGTGGGCACGCACGGCGGTTTCGTCGCGCCAGGAGACCTGGTCGACATCACCGCGCAGGAGCGACAGGTGTTCGGTCACCTCACGCTCGAAGTCAGCGGGCATTCTGCGTCTCCTCTGCGGAGCTTTCGTACGGGCTGCCCTCTCGCAGGAGTTCGGCGAGTGCAGTGCGCCCCCGTGAAAGCCTGGCCTTGACAGTGCCGGTCGCCACGCCGGTCTCGTGCGCCACCTCCTCGACGGAGAGCCCGACGAGGTGGTGCAGCACGATCGCTCGGCGTTGTGCCTCAGGTATTTCTTTCAGCGCCGCAACCAGCGCCACGTTGTCCGGACTGGGTTCTGGCGCGTAGACCGGCGGCCCGTGGCGAGCCATCGCCGCGATCCCGTTCTTGATCTTGCGCCAGCGGCTGGCCGCGATGCGCCAAGCGACAGTACGGAGCCACGCTTCGGGGTTGGCGTGGTCGCAGACACGCGCCCAGTGTTGCCAGGCACGCGCGTAAGCCTCTTGAACGCAGTCTTGGGCGTCAGCCAGGTTTCCGGTCATCGCATACATCTGGTGGAGGAGCCGTTGCCGGGTAGCGTGGTAGAAGGCGTCGAACTCGTCGGCATCCGCCATGAGCCCTCCGCCACTCTGCCGACTTTCACTCCACATGACACCGCACCGCAGCCTGAGGTTGCACTGGCCTTCCTGGCACACGCTGCGACACCGGCATGTGACCAACCGCAGCTGAGAGTATGTGCAGGTACGAACCTATCCATAACGACGCGGCACCCTCCGAGTGCCCCGTCCCTTGGCGGGTGTGAATCCCGGTGGCGGAAATCTAGCTGGTTCGGGCGCCTCAGCGGCGTGTCTCGGGCCGGAGGACCTGATCCGGACTGCGAGCATGAGGCGATGGCCGGCGTACTCACGCGTCCCTCGGCGGGCGTTCCGGAGCACCCGCGGGTGGCTGATCACCCGCGGCCCGCGGCCGTTGGCGCGTTGCTGGCGGCCGGCTGGGCCGCACTCGCGGGGGCGCTTCCCTGCGCCGCCGTCGCGGTCGTCGCGTGGTTCGTCACGGCGGGCGGAACTGCCCCGGACGCATTCCGGGTCGGCGTGGACGCGTGGCTGCTCGCCCACATGGTGCCGGTCGCCCTACCAGGTGGTGCCTTCAGCCTGGCGCCGCTCGGGCTGTCGCTGCTTCCCTTCGTCCTCCTCTGCCGGGCCGGCGCGTGGGTCGGTCGTACGAGCGAGGTCCGCCGGGTCACCCAGGTGTGTGCCGGTCTGCTCGTCCTGGCTGCGGCGTACGGCGGACTCGCGGCCCTGATAGCGATCCTGGCCCGGACCGGCGACGCGGCGCCGGACGTGCTGCGGGCGTTCGTCCACGCCGGTGTGCTGGCGGGCGTGGCCGGTGGTGCGGGTGTCGTCCGGGTGAGTGGGCACGGTGTCCGGGCGTGGCGACGTGTGCCGGAGGACGTGCGGGCGGCCCTCTACGGTGGTGTCGCGGGCATCAGCTGTCTGGTCGCCGGCGGGATGCTGCTCGTCGCCTGCTCGCTGGTCGTGCACCTCGGTCGGCTGGGTGAGCTGGTGGCCGGACTCGCACCCGGCATCAGCGGCTTGCCGGTACTCCTGGGGATGTGCCTTGCGTACGTGCCCAATGCGGCGGTGTACGCAGGGACGTACGCGCTGGGACCCGGGTTCGCGGTCGGTACGGCCACGGTAGTGGCGCCGACCGGTGTCGCACTCGGCCCGCTTCCGGCGTTTCCCCTGTTGGCGGCGCTTCCGGTGACCGAGAACCCACCCGGCTGGGTGATGGGCGTTCTCGTGATCCCGATCGCGGCAGGGGTTGTCGCCGGGCTCGCCGCCATCCGCTGCTATCCGGCGTACAGCATCGACGCGGCGACCCTGCGCGGCGGCCTCGCCGGGCTCGCCGGAGGGGTGATGTTCACCGCGGCCGTGGCGGTTTCGAGCGGCTCCGCCGGGCCCGGGCGCCTGGCCGAGGTCGGTCCGTCGGCACTGGAGTCCGGAGTCGTCGCGGTGAGCACCCTCGGGATCGCCGGAGCCGTCGGTGTCCTGGCGTTGCGGATGTGGGAATGGGCTCGGGCGCGGGGCTCCGCTGACCTGCGGTGAGCGTGGGCCTGACCCCGGCTGGTAGATCCCATGCGGGGGGGGGTCGGGCCAGGGTCAGCGGGGGGTGTTCAGGGGGCCGACGCGGTCGATGATGCGTTCTTCCAGACGCTGCTGACAGGAGTCGCGAGCGGTCTGGGTGTTGGCGCCGGAAAAGCACTGTTGGTACTCGACCACCTCGTCCCAGAACACCACCGCCGTCGCGGTCAGGATGCTGGCGAACAGTGTGGCGACGATGCCCAGCACGAGGCCTGGAGTAGCCCCGGGCACGGGGACGCGGTGAAGGCGGGCAGCCCGGCGCGCGAGGGCGCCGCAGACGATCGCTGCGATCCCGAGGAGCAGACCGAGCGGGAACGCCAGCACGCTCGCCACCAGTCCGGTGAGTCCGAACAGGATGGCGAGCCGGCCACGGTTGCGGATCCGCTTCTGCTCGTCCTCGGTCGGCGGAGCCGGGGGCTGATGGTGGGGAGCGTGGGGAGCACCGTGGCCGCCCGAGCTGTCGCCGAACTTCCCGCCAGCGCTGCTGCCGGGCGGTCCACCTGAGCTGCCGCCGGCGTTGCCGCCGGTCGACTCGCTGTGGACCGGGGGCCGGTGGGTCCCGTCGCCGCCCGGAGACGCGTGCGGACCGTCGGTCGGCTTCGCGGCGCCTTGGCCGGAGGGCTGGGCCGACGCTGTGACGATCCGGGCGTAAGCCGACGAGGCGGGCGGCCGAGCGAAGACCCGCTCGGCATCGGGTGGCGCCGTCGTACCCTCCGCCGGTATCGGCGCGAGCGAAAGCTCGTCCGCGATCTTGGCCTCCGGGCTGTCCGCCGCGTCAGGACGCTCCTCGGGACTGCTCACAGGGGCTTCTCCTGTCGTCATTGTCGGCTACCGCTATCGTGACGGAACGTCCAACTCCACGTGTACGCGCCCCGGGTCACCGGGCTGTGACGCCGTTTACGCACGCCGTTCCAGCAGGTGATCCCCAGCAGCGAGGAGCCCATTCTGACTGCCCGTCTCGTCGTCCTGCTCTCTGGTACCGGCACCCTGTTGCAGGCGCTGCTCGACGCCACGCGGGAGCCGGCGTACGGCGCGACCGTGGTCGCGGTCGGCGCCGACCGTCACAGCGCCGGCGGGCTGGCCCGCGCCGAACGCGCCGGTATCCCGACCTTCACCCTTCGGGTGCGGGACTTCCCGAGCCGGGAGGAATGGGACGCCGCGCTCACCGAACGCGTGCAGGCGTACGAACCCGATCTGGTCATCTCGGCGGGGTTCCTCAAGCTGGTCGGCAAGCAGTTCCTGGCGGTGTTCGGCGGACGTTACGTCAACAGCCACAACTCCCTGCTTCCGGCGTTCCCCGGCATGCACGGGCCGCGTGACGCGCTGGCCTACGGCGTACGCGTGGCGGGTGCGACACTCTTCGTCGTCGACGAGGGAGTCGACGCGGGCCCGATCATCGCGCAGGTCGCCGTACCCGTCGAAGACGACGACACCGAAGAATCTCTGACCGAACGCATCAAAGGCGCCGAACGCCGGCAGCTCGTCGACACGATCGGCGCGATGGTGCGGTTGGGCTTCACCGTCCAGGGCAGAAAGGTCACCATCCCGTGAACGCCCCCCGAAACGACGCCGCCACCGAAGGACGCCGGCCGATCCGCCGCGCGCTGGTCAGCGTCTATGACAAGGCCGGGTTGACCGAGCTCGCCCGAGGGCTCGCCGATGCGGGCGTGGAGATCGTGTCGACCGGTACGACGGCCGCGACGATCGAGTCCGCCGGCGTGAGCGTCACCCGGGTCGAGGAGCTGACCGGGTTCCCGGAGTGCCTCGACGGCCGTGTGAAGACGCTGCATCCGCGGGTGCATGCCGGTCTGCTGGCGGACACGGGCAATCCCGACCACGTGCGGCAGTTGGCCGACCTCGACGTCGCGGCGTTCGACCTGCTGGTGTCCAATCTCTATCCGTTCGCGGAGACCGTCGCGTCCGGGGCTGGCCCGGACGAGGTGATCGAGAAGATCGACATCGGCGGTCCCGCGATGACCCGCGCAGCCGCCAAGAACCACGCCTCCGTTGCCGTGGTGACCTCACCGGACCGCTACGCCGACGTCCTCGCGGCGGTGGCGGCGGGCGGCTTCACGCTCGAGCAGCGCAAGCGGCTGGCGGTCGAGGCGTTCATCCACACGGCGAGCTACGACGTGGCCGTCGCGTCGTGGATGGGCAACGTGCATGCGCCGACCGACGACGGCAGCGGTTTCCCGGCATGGGTGGGCGCGACGTGGGAGCGGGAGTCGGTCCTGCGCTACGGCGAGAACCCGCACCAGCGGGCGGCGCTGTACCGTGCCGGCTCCGTCGCCGCGCACGGGCTCGCCCAGGCAGAACAGCTGCACGGCAAGGAGATGTCGTACAACAACTACGTCGACGCCGATGCCGCGCGGCGTGCCGTCTACGACTTCCAGCCCGCTGCGGTGGCGATCATCAAGCACACCAACCCGTGCGGGATCGCGATCGCGTCCAACGTCGCCGACGCGTACACGAAGGCGCACGCGTGCGACCCGGTGTCGGCGTTCGGCGGGGTGATCGCGACGAACCAGCCGGTCTCGGTGGAAATGGCGGAGAAGGTGGCCGAGGTCTTCACCGAGGTGCTCGTGGCGCCGGACTTCGAGCCGGGCGCGCTGGAGGTCCTCTCGCGCAAGAAGAACATCCGGCTGCTCCGGTGCGGACCTTCCGCCCGCGGTGGCATGGAGGTACGGCCCGTCTCAGGTGGCCTGCTGATGCAGAGCGTGGACACCGTGCAGGAGCCGGGTGACAGTCCGTCGGGTTGGCGGTTGGCGGCGGGCGAGCCGGTGTCCGAGGACGTGCTGGCCGACCTCGTGTTCGCCTGGCTGGCGGTCCGGTCGGTGAAGTCCAACGCGATCCTGCTGGCTTCCGACCTCGCGGCCGTCGGGGTCGGCATGGGGCAGGTCAACCGGGTCGACTCGGCGAAGCTGGCGGTTGCCCGGGCGGGTGAGCGGGCGGCCGGGTCGGTGGCGGCCTCGGATGCGTTCTTCCCGTTCGCCGACGGGCTGCAGGTTCTGCTCGACGCGGGCGTACGGGCCGTCGTGCAGCCGGGTGGCTCCGTCCGCGACGACGAGGTGATCGCGGCGGCTCAGGCGGCTGGCGTACCACTCTATCTCACCGGCACGCGCCACTTCTTCCACTGAGGCCGGCGGCGTATCCCGGTTGACACGTCGGGTTTGATGGCGGCGTGGGTGAGCTGGTCCAGCGCGTGGTGCGTTCCCTGCGTACCCGATTCGCGGAGTACGAATGGACGCGGGTGCACCACGGCTTCTCCGGGGCGGCGACGTACGAGCTCACTGGGACGACCGGGCCGGAGCTCTACGCCAAGGTGGCAGTCGTGCCGCAGCACCTGGGCAGTCGCTCCCATCTGGGCGTCGAGGCGGAACGGATCCGCTGGCTGTCCTCGACCGGGATCCCAGGGCCCGAACTCGTCGCCGCCGGGACCGAGACCTGTCTGTCCACCAGCCCGACGACATCTCCGGAAGCGGTCGAGGTCGGCTGGCTCGTCATGACGAGTGTGCCCGGCCGGGAGGCGTCGGCACCGTGGCCAGTTCACCAGCGGGTGTCGGTGATCGATGCGCTCGCCGACGCGCTCCGGGCGCTGCATGCGCTGCCGCTGGAGGGGTGCCCGTTCGACCGCCGGCTCGACGTCCGGCTCGGTCAGGAACGTGCCGCCGTCGAGGCCGGCGTGGTCGACGAGGCGAGCGCGGCGATGGAGCCCTGGCGGTGGGCGCAGGACCGGGGCGCGCTACTCGCCGAACTGTTGCGTACGCGGCCGGCAGATGAGGATCTGGTGGTCTGCCACGGCGACTACTGCGTTCCCAACGTCCTGCTCGATCCCGAGACCCTCGAGGTCACGGGCCTGATCGACCTGGGGTGGTTGGGCGTCGCCGACCGCTACCACGACCTGGGCATCGCGACGGGGAGTATCGCGTCGGTCGAGCTGAACCCACAGTACGGGCCGGGTCATGCTGCCCGCTTCCTCGAGAGGTACGGCGGCGATCCCGACGACCCGCGCATCGACTACTACCGCAGGCTCGACGAGCTCACCTGACCGGCCACGAAGCGCGTAGGCCCGCGGCCGGTGCAGCGATACGCGACCCCGTGAACCATCTCCGCCAGTTCCCGCGTACGGACAGATGTAAGGACCGTCCCTCACCGGGCGAGCGGCCAGCGTCACACACCGGTTCACCGCACCGGCCCACCAGGCCGGCACGGCGTGACCACGCGGCCGTTCGCCCGCTCCGGCGCCGGGGCCACCAGCGTTCGGTGTGCAGCGTTCCGGCGTACGTCCGCATGCCGACCGTCGCGCCCAGATGCGGCCGCCGTGAAGCGACGGGCGTACGTCAGTAGGCGATGAGTCCGCGCCCTGCCACCGAACACCCAGGAGAGTTGGACCGACCATGAAGCCTCGTCAGATTGTCTGTGCACCGGTCGCCGTGCTGGTCGCTGGTGTGCTCGCGCTGTCGGCGTGTGGACCGGAGATCGCCACCACGAACTCCGGCGCCGGCGGCGATCAGGAGACCACCGAAACGGCCACGCCGACGCCGACGGCCTCGACCGCCGAGCCGGCAGCCGCGGGCGACGAAGGTCCCTGGCCAGGGCCTGAGGTCCCGGTCGTCATCGAGACCACCCGCCAGGATGGGTGGACCGACTACCTGCAGGCTGCCGACGACAAGCCGATCTACCGGTTCGACAACGACTCGAACGATCCGCCCACGAGCGGGTGTGACGAGGAATGTGCCGAGGTGTGGAACCCTGTGCCGGCCGACCAGATCACCGCGGTCAAGGGCGTCGACGAGGCGCTGGTGGGTTCGTTGGACCGGCCGGACGGCACCAAGCAGCTCACCATCAAGAACTGGCCGGCGTACACCTTCGTTGGTGACACGAAGCCGGGTGACCTGACCGGCCAGGGCAAGGATGGCCGGTGGTTCGTGATGGCACCGACCGGGGCCAAGGCCTTGACGACTGAGCAGGCGGAGAAGCAGAAGTCGGGCGCCACGGTGCTGACCGACACCAAGCTGGGAGCGTTCACCGAGACGATCCTGGTGAACGGCGAAGGCCGGACGATGTACCGGTTCGAGGCGGACGAGCCCAACGCGGGCACGAGTGCCTGCGAGGGAGACCCGGAGTGCAACGAGAAGTGGCCACCGGTCCTCGCCGACAACGGTCTCGATGTGGTCGAGGACTGTGTGGATCCGGGTCTCGTCAGCACCTTCACCCGCAAGGACGGTACGAAGCAGGTCGCGGTGAACGGCTGGCCGCTCTACTACTACTTCGAGGACAGGGCCCCCGGCGACATCAAGGGCCACGGGCTGGGCGATGTCTGGTTCGCGGCGACCGGTGACGGCGGCAAGGCCGAGAAGGCCGGCGGCTCCTGAGTCGGGGTCCCCGGGATTCCAGGATTCCGGGGGATCGGGGGATCCTCGGCGTACCAAGCCCGGCCCGGGAGGTGAGCGGTGCTCACGCCCGGGCCGGGCTTCGTGCGCCAAGGGGTCGTCCCCGTGTGGGTGGGTCCTGTCGTCATGGCCGTGGTCCGGCGGGTAACCTGCGACTCTGCAGTCGCGTTCGTCGGCGCCAGGAGGACCCACCGATGGTCGACCAGCCGGGCTCCGGAGTTGTGCCTCAGACGGAGACAAGCGCTGGCTCCACCCGGAGCCCTGGCGCAGGCGCCGGCAGGCCACCCCGGGCGCCAGGACTCCGGCAGGCGTTGTGGGGCCGGTGGAAGCGCGAGCCGGGACGTCCCCTTCCTCCCATCCGTCCATGGCCACGCCGCCAGTGGCCTCTGCTGGTCGTACTGACGGGCATCTTCGTCTCGCTGATCACCGTCATCGTGGTGGACTTCCGTCCCGGCACCCTGCTGTTGGCGCTGTCGGTCCTGCTCGCCGCCGCATTCCGGCTGGTGCTCACCACCCGCCGCGCCGGGCTGCTCGTCCTTCGCAGCCGGACGACGGACGTCGTGACCCTCACGGTGATGGGCGTGGTGGCGCTGCTGCTCGCTGTGGCCGTCCCCGACATCCGCTGACCCGCCACCGCGCGACCCCCGGCCTGTCGCCAGCGTCCCGCCTCGGCTAGGCTCCCCGGCAAGATATCTCGACACCAAGACATCTTTCGTACCGCTCGGTTTTCGGGCCCGGACCCCGCGGAGGCCGGAACATGACCATCGCGCTCACGGAGATCGTCAGGCCCGCGCCTGGCGCCGCGGTCACCGGTGCCCCATCCGTGATGGTCCCTCCTGGGCCGTACGCGGTGAATGTCCGGATCGGAGCGGCCCAAAAGCTCACGCGCGGCGCCCGACGCGGGACAATGGTTCCGGAGACCCGCACGTGCGCGGCCGGTCGTCGCTGCCCTGCCCGCGGGCGTGTCGAGTCGGGTCACCGGGGTGTCCTGGCGGTGCCCGGTCGCGACGTCGTACGTAGGGTGGTCGAAACCGGGTTTTCCGAGGCCGAGCCGGCCGGATTCGAGGCGGCCAGCGGAGTCGTCCCACGACAGAGCGAAGTCCAGAATCTCTGAAGCCATACCCCCAACCACCTTTGCGGCGGAGGAGCCCCCTTGTCGAAGATCAGTGTGAAGAACCCGGTCGTCGAACTCGACGGCGACGAGATGACCCGTGTCATCTGGCAGGCGATCAAGGACCACCTGATCCTGCCCTATCTCGACGTACCGCTCGACTACTACGACCTCGGCATCGAGCGGCGGGACGCGACCGATGACCAGGTGACCGTCGATGCCGCCAACGCGATCAAGAAGCACGGCGTGGGCGTGAAGTGCGCGACGATCACGCCGGATGAGGCGCGCGTCGAGGAGTTCGGTCTCAAGCAGATGTGGCGTTCGCCCAACGGCACGATCCGCAACATCCTCGGTGGCGTGGTGTTCCGCGAGCCGATCATCATCGACAACATCCCGCGCCTTGTCCCGGGCTGGAAGAAGCCGATCATCATCGGCCGCCACGCCCACGGTGACCAGTACCGCGCGACCGACTTCGTCGTGCCCGGGCCGGGCAAGCTCACGGTGACCTACACGCCGAACGACGGCAGCGAGCCGATGGAGTTCGAGGTCGCGAAGTACCCCGGCGGCGGTGTCGCGATGGCGATGTACAACTACGACGACTCGATCCGCGACTTCGCCCGGGCGTCGTTCAACTACGCGCTCCAGCGCGGTTTCCCCGTCTATCTCTCGACGAAGAACACGATCCTCAAGGCGTACGACGGCCGGTTCAAGGATCTGTTCGCCGAGGTGTTCGAGTCGGAGTTCAAGGGCAAGTTCGAGCAGGCCGGCATCACCTACGAACACCGGCTCATCGACGACATGGTGGCCCAGGCCCTGAAGTGGGAGGGCGGCTTCGTCTGGGCCTGCAAGAACTACGACGGTGACGTGCAGTCCGACATCGTGGCGCAGGGCTTCGGATCGCTCGGCCTGATGACGAGCGTGCTGCTCACGCCGGACGGCAAGACCGTGGAGGCGGAGGCGGCGCACGGCACCGTGACGCGGCACTTCCGGCAGTGGCAGAAGGGCGAGAAGACCTCGACCAACCCGATCGCGTCGATCTTCGCGTGGACGCGCGGGCTCGCTCACCGCGGCAAGTTGGACGGTACTCCTGCGGTGTCGGAGTTCGCGCGCACGCTGGAGCAGGTGTGCGTCCAGACCGTCGAGTCCGGGAAGATGACCAAGGACCTCGCGCTGCTGGTCGGCGGCGACACCTCGTGGCTCACGACGGACGAGTTCCTCGGAGCACTCGCCGAGAACCTCGCCACCAAGCTGAAGGCGGCCCACTAGAAGACATCCGTGGATCGGCCTCGCCATGCCCCGACCAGCGGGGTAGGGCGGGGCCGATTGCCGTGCACGTGGTCATGGAACTTCTCGCGGGAGCACACGGAAGCCGTGCCCTCGATCAGATCGGGAAGATGCTGGCAGGACTTCCGGTGCTGTCCGTCGCCACGCATCTCGACGTCCATCACGCCGCTGCGCTCTGCCGTGACGCACGTTCGTCAGGGCGCACCGTACGCAAGCTCATGGACTGTCTGATCGGCGCGGTCGCCTTGCGCAATGACGCGATCCTCGTCCACAAGGACGCCGACTTCGATGCGATCGCGGACCTGATGCAGGTCCGTTGGGTGAGCTATTGCTGAAGCGGCGACCTTGGATGGCAGGTCGCCCGCGAAGCATCGCCCGCGACCGTCCTACAGCGTGGACACCTGGCGTTCGGTGGTGCGCAGGAACTCCGGCAGGATCTCGACTCCCCAACCCGGAGTGGCGGGTAGGGCGACGGCACCGTCGACCACCCGCAGCATGGGTTCGTAGACCCCGTTGGTCCAGGGGACGTCCTCGATGCTCCACTCGTGGTATTGGTGGCAAGCTGGCATTGACGCGGCCACATGCAGGGTGAACAACTGCAGCATCGACTGGTTGGCGCAGTGCGGCGTGCACGGGATGCCTGCGTCCTCTGCCATCCTGGCGACCCGGCGGGCCCGTGCGACGCCGCCGAGGTAGCCGATGTCGGGCTGCACGATGTCGACCGCCCGCATGGCGATCATCCGGCGGAACTGGACGAGTGAGTTGTCCTGCTCGCCACCGGCCACGGGAATGTCGAGTGCCGCCGCCACCTGCGCGGAACTCTCCAGCTCGGGATAGGGACAGGGTTCCTCGAAGTGGAAGTAGCCGTTGTCCTCGAGGATGCGACCGACCCGGATCGCCCGTGACACGGTGAAGCCACTGTTGGCGTCGGCGTTGATGTCGAAGTCGTCACCCATCGCCTGGCGGATGTGCGGGATGATCTTCTCGGTACGCCCGGGAGCCGCGTCACGGTCACTTGCCATGACATCGCCGATCCGGATCTTCGCGCAGCGGAAGCCCTGCTCCTCCCGCAG
This sequence comes from Actinopolymorpha sp. B17G11, assembly GCF_040196095.1. Taxonomy (NCBI): domain Bacteria; kingdom Bacillati; phylum Actinomycetota; class Actinomycetes; order Propionibacteriales; family Actinopolymorphaceae; genus Actinopolymorpha; species Actinopolymorpha sp. B17G11. Next base: position 22,983 of record NZ_JBEFTW010000035.1, on the reverse strand, counting down.
GCGCAACAACCGCTCCGCCTCGGCTTCGGGAGTGATCGCCCGGCTCATGCTGGAGGCGTACATCGGGACGCTTTCCCGCACTCCGCCTCCGAGCAGCTTGTAGACCGGTTGGCCGGTCACCTTTCCGAGCAGGTCCCACAACGCGGTGTCGACGCCACACAGGGCCCGGTAGAGGAACGAGCTGGGGAACTTGTACTCCTTGCGGACGCAGCGTTCGACAAGTGCTTCGAGATCCCAGGGATCCTGGCCGAGGAAGTGCGGTGCCACCATGTCGTGAAGGACGTGGACCGTGATGCCCGCGCGGTAGGGCGACGTCTGCCCGATCCCTTCGGCGCCGTCGTCGGTCCTGACCCGGACGATGGCGATCTGATCAGCAAGGAATGTCTCGATGCTCGCGATCTTCATCGGTGTGCTGGCACCCTTCCATCGGCGCGTCATCTTTCTGCAGCAACCAGTCCTACCGCGGACACATCCGGCTCCGCCGGCGCTGCCTGATCTGTTGCGGAGTCTCGGTCCGTCGCCGCATTCCATGCCGCGATCTGTTGCCCTGCAGGCTGGTGGTTCAGTAGCTTTCCTACTCGAAACATTTCGCATATTCGAATTGCATCCGCATATACGAATAGCCGGGCGAGCACTGGCAGCGTAGTCCGGCGCTCTGCGGAGCGGCAAGACGCGGGCCACGACGTGGCCGGTGCCGGGCGCGACCGCCGGCCTTTCGACGACAGGCAACGTTCGACCAGGTATCGAAGGTGGTTGTGCGATGACGGAGCCGCGATTTCGGCCGGTGAAGTCGGCCGACCGGGTTCTCGCGATCCTCCAATGGCTCGCCGCCAGCGGCCGCCCTCGGACGCTCAGCGAGATCAGCCGGGAACTCGACATTCCCGTCAGCAGCCTGCACGCGATCCTGCGGACGATGCAGCGCCGGGGTTGGCTCGAGACAGACGAGACGGGAATCCGCTTCGGAATCGGTGTCGAGGCGTTGCGGGTGGGTTCGTCCTACGCCCGATCCGACGACGTCCTGGTGAGGGCCGAGCCGGTACTCGACCGGCTTGCCGAGGAGACGGGTGAGACCGTGCACTACGGGCGGCTCGACGGGGAACACATCGTCTACCTGGCCAAGCGGGACTCCCATCACTCGTTGCGCATCCACTCCGCCATCGGTCGGCGGATTCCCGCCCATGCCGCGGCATTGGGCAAGGCGATCCTCGCGCGGCGCTCGGATGCGGAGATCCGGGCGATCCTCGGTGACGCGCTGCCCGCTCTCACGAAACGCACCCGAACGAGCGTGGACCGGTTGCTTCGCGACCTGGCCAAGGCGCGCAAGCTCGGCTACGCCACCGAACGGGAGGAGAGCGACCAGGGCCTGGGGTGCGTCGCCGTCGCGGTTCCCGACCGGTCGCCGCCGCGGGACGCCATCTCGGTGGCGGTTCCGACGGCCCGTCTCAGCGCGGCGCGGGTGGAGGAGTTGGCCGACCTGCTCATGCGGTGCCAGACGGTTCTCTGCGAGCGGCTCGCACTGCCTTCACCATCGCCGTCGTCGGAGCCGGGCTTCCTGCGAGACCTCGACTAGCGCGAGACGCGGGCGGCCGTTGGCGGCGTCGTCGCTGCGTCCGACGTGGAGCGGACACACTGCGAGCGGCTCGGCAGGAATCGGCCAACGGAGAGGTGGTTGCGTAGCCTTGACCCTCCTCGCGGGCCGCGACTAGCGTTATCGACGCTCGCCTATCCGAAATGTTTTCAGGTTGACGAAATAGCCAATCCAGGGCGCGAATCTACTTCGCCCTTTCGCACTCCGTTGCAGCGGAAGGCCCTATGACATCCCGGATCGAGGCCGGACCAGTCCCGGTCGCGGCGCGCCGCGGTGGCCGCCGCGCACTGGTCGGATGGTTGTTCATCGGGCCGGTGATCTTCGGCGTCATCGCGTTCCAGTTCGTTCCGGTCGTGGTCTCGCTCTACGCCTCGCCCACCGACTGGACCGGGCTCTTCAGCATCGCCTTCGGGTTGGTTCTCGCCCTGCTCTGCAACTTCGTCCCCAGCTCGACCTGATCTACAGCGGCCAGAAGTCGGCGGCCGAAGCCCTCGGTGAGGTGAAGGACCGAGTGGAGAAGGCGCTCGCAAGCGGCAGCGGATGAGCACGTTGCCCTGGCCGGCCACGAGTTGTGGGAGGTTCGACGCCTTCTCGAGCGTCGAACCTCCCACCACTCATAGGACAGCGGCCTGGAACCGCCAGGACCATGACGGAGTCATCTGAACGGGAGTAGAGGAGTCTATGCGGATCACGAGAGTCGAATCGATCGTCCTGCTCGGGCGCTATCACCTGGTGAGGGTCCACACCGACGAGGGGGTGACCGGCGTCGGTGAGGTCAGCCCGATGAACGCCGCGGTGACCCACACGCTGGTGGAGAAGGCACTCGCGCCGATCGTCGTCGGCGAGGACCCGGCGAACATCGAACGCCTGTGGCACGCGATGTACCACAAGCCCTACAAGCTCGGGCCGATGGGCGCGCAGCTCAACGCGATCGCCGGCATCGACATCGCGCTGTGGGACATCGCCGGCAAGGTGGCGGGAAAGCCGGTCCATGACCTGCTGGGTGGGAAGTTTCGCGAGGCACCCGAGGTCTATGCCAGCTCCATGCAACGCGGGATGACGCCCGCGGAGGAGGCCGCGCGGGCGGTGTCCTTCGCCGAGCAGGGTTATCGGGCGTACAAGATCCACTCGGCGACGCCCTGGATGTACGACGACGGTTTCGACCAGACCCTCGACACGGTGCGGGAGATGCGGGCGGCGGTCGGGCAGGACTTCGACATCCTGGTCGACGTCAACAACTCCTATTACCCGCACACGGCGATCAAAATCGCCCGCCGGTTGGAGGACTATGGCGTGTGGCACTTCGAGGAGCCGTTGGCCGCACACGACTACGACGGCTATGCCGCGCTCGCCGCGGCGGTGGACATTCCCATCGCGGCGGGAGAGCAGGAATACACGAGGTGGCAGTTCCGGGACCTCATCCTGCGGGCGCAGGTCGACATCCTGCAGCCCGACGTCATCAAGTGCGGCGGCATCACGGAGTTCGTGAAGATCGCCGCGCTCGCCCAGACGTTCAACAAGCCGATCACGGTCCACAACACCCAGCCGACGATCGGCACCCTCGCCCATCTGCATCTGTGGATGAGTACGCCGAACTGCGTGTATCCACAGGAGTACAACATCGAGCCGCATCCGCTACGCGACGAGTGGCCGATCTGGACCGAGCCCGTCCTGGTCGAGAACGGCCGCATGCGGGCATCCGGGAAGCCCGGACTCGGCGTCGAACTCGATGATGATGTCGTACGCCGGCTGGCCGAAAGGGAAGGGTGAGGAAGCTGTGCGAGTCAAGGAGATCCGGGTCAGCTACGAACGGCGGCCCCACTCGGCGAGACCGATCCGGGACGCGTTACAGACGCTGAGTGGCGGCGGCAGTGTCCTGGTGGAAGTCGAGGCGGACGACGGCCTTGTCGGCGAGGCACGGACGTCGTTCGGGCGTGGCGACGGGGCGCCCCGCACCCTGGCGGTGCTGATCGAGGAGGAGTTGGCGCCGAAGGTCGTCGGTGCCGACGCCGAGCAGATCGGCGCGATCATCGAAGCGCTCAAGGTCGAAACCGAGTACCACGGCAGCTCCGGGCTCACGACGTTCGGGATCAGCGTGGTCGACGTCGTGCTCTGGGACCTGCTGGGCAAGGCGCATGGCGTGCCGACCTATCGGCTGTGGGGTGCCTATCGCGACCGGGTTCCGGCGTATGCCATGGTGGGGTGGGCAAACTTCAGCCTCGACGAGTTGCGCCAGCAGTGCGTAGCCGCTGTCGGCGACGGATTTCGCGGTGTGAAGATCAAGGTGGGCGACGGGCCACTCGACCAGGACGTTCAGCGCATCGAGGCCGTCCGCGCCGAGGTGGGTCCCGACATCGCCATCATGGTCGATGCCAACCAGGTCCTGACCGTGAGCGAGGCGCTGCGCCGCGGTGAGGCGTACCAGGCGATGGGTCTGACGTGGTTCGAGGAACCCCTGCGGGCAGGGGACTTCGCGGGCTACGCCGAGCTCACCCGCCGGCTCACCATACCGGTGGCGGCGGGCGAGAACCTCTATGGAGCAAGGGAGTTCCGGGACTTCTTCGAGGGGCGATGCTGCGACATCGTGCAACCGGACCTGCGCCGCGCGGGTGGCCCGACCGAGATCCGGGCGGTCGGTGCGCTCGCCGCGGCTTTCGACATTCCGTACGCTTCCCACGGCGGAGGCCCGGCCGCGCTCAGCCTGTTACTGGCCGCACCGACCGCGATCTGGCTCGAGACCGGCCTGCGGTCATCGCCCGATGCGTACCCGCGACTGGAGGACGGTTGCGCGCTCGCCCCGCAAGGTGTCGGTTTCGCGTGGGAGTGAGGCTGGCTGCCCGGCGGCGCTAGGGGCGCCGGGCCCCATGATCATGAAGGATTTTCGGCACATGGCCCACTTTCCCTTCATGATCACGATCATGATCACCGGGTGAAGGGGCGGCCGACCAGTTCCCACGAGGGATCGAGCGGGATCCCGAGCGAGGTGAGCACCTGGGCGCACACGTCGGCCTGTTCGAGGTCGGCGGGCGCGGTGGTCGGGACCGTGGGGCCGTAGGCGGCCATCCAGGCGGTGCGTTCCTCGGGGGAGTCGCCGCCGTGCCCGCCCGCGTCGACGTGTCCATGGTCGGTCGCGACGATGACGGTCCAATGCTCCTGGGCGGCCGTGGGCCGGGCGAGGATGGTGTCGAGCACCTGGCCGATCCGTGCGTCACTGCGTTCGATCGCGGCCGTGTAGTCGGGGCAGACGCCGAACTCGTGCGCGATGCCGTCGGGGCTGCCGAAGTAGACGAACGCCGCCGTGATGTCCTCGCTGCCGAGGACCTTGACCGCGTCGGCGGCCACGGTGGTCTCCGCGACCTCCCACTCCTCGATGCCGTGGTCGGGGTGCTCGACGACGAGATCTCCGCCGCCGCGGAAGATCGGCCCACCCTGGGCCTCGCTCACCAGGGGTGGCCAGTTCGCGGCGGCGTACGTCCGCGCCCCGGGAATCTCCTGGCGTACGCGGGTGAGGAAGTCGGGATGCTCGTCCAGCCGGTGTCCGCGCATGTCGTTGTTGGCGATGTTGTTCGTCGGAGCGAGGACGCCGGTGGCCATGGTCGACCAACAGGGCCCGGAGATCGTCGGTCCGGCGGCGTTGACCCGGAGCGGTGTGAGGAACCCCTGCGCCCCGATCGCGTCGATGCGTGGTGTGTGCGCCGCCTGCAGGGTGTCATAGCGCACCCCGTCGACGCCGAACACCACGACCCTGCGGGAACGTGCGCGGGCCTGGTCGTCGGACATGTGTCACTCCTGGTTCGTGTGCGTCGGCGTACCGGCTCGACCGTCCATGCTTGCGGGCTCCGCCCCGACCGTCCAGCATCCGCCCTTGGCCCGTCGCGGCCATCTGGGCGTCCGGCGCGAGATTCCGGCGTGTGCGGTGGCGGTGGCCGGTATGCGGGGTGGCGGGGCGTACGGGTGGCCGGTAGGAGGGGTTGCGGGAATCAGCCGTTCGGCTCGGTCGCTGTTTCCAAGCCGAAGAGCGGTAGGCATGGCTCCCGCCCGTCGATCCACACCGGCATTCCCGCCGGACCCGTCTGGAACCGTTCCCAGCGCTCCCTGGTGAGGTGCAGCCGTTGCTGCGTGGCGCGTACGCCGCGACGCGCGCGGAGCGAGGTTCCGTCTGGCTCGTAGCCGAACTTGCGCGACACCGCCAAGGACGCCGGGTTGTCGGTGAATGCCTCTGACCTTGCCGACTCCGCACCCAGGCCGGCGAAGGCGAGATGAAGGACGGCGGCCCGCATCTGAGTGGCGATGCCCTGGCGGTGGTGCCGTCTGCCCACCCAGGAGCCGGTGCGCACCTCGCGGACGGCGGCGAAGTCGTTGGCGCCGACTTCCTGCGTACCAACGAGCCAGTGGCGCATGCCGGCGATTCTGCTGCGCCATGCCGCCGGCTGGCCACGCGTTTTCGCCCGTCCCGACTGGGGAGCCGGCCGTCGACCAGGATCTCAGCGTACGGCGTCGCGGCGCAGCACGGCATGCACGCCCCAGGTCTGGTTGGCCACCTGGGTGATGCGCAGATCGACCGTGGTGCTGGCGAGCGCGAGCGCCTCCGCCTTGCCGAGGGAGTACGCCGTACCCATCCACCCCAGCATGTCGTCCAGCGCCGAGACCATCGCCTGGTTGAGATCGGCATGGAAGCCGAAAGTGACCCAACTCGTCGGTGTCTCCGCATGCACCGTCGGCAGCGGCCGATCCGTGGCCAGGGTGAGTTCGACGTGCGTGGTCATGCCGCACTCGATCGCCGTACCACCGACCTCCCCGTCGCCCTGTGCCGCATGCCCGTCGCCAATGCAGAGCAGCGCGCCCGAAACGGTGACGGGCAGGTAGAGCGTCGAGCCGGCCACGAGGTCCCCGCAGTCGATGTTGCCGCCACCCGCTGGCCGCGGAGGGATCGTGGAGTGCTCGCCCGGCTCGTCGGGCGGCAGGCCGATCACGCCGAGGAACGGCGCGAGAGCGACCGTGTGGCCCCGATCGTTCGTACCCAGGCACCGTTCGGCATCAAGCTCCCACAGCAGCCACGCGGGCTCGCCGCCCGCGACGCCCAACTGCCGGTTGAGCGGGGTGTCGCGCCCGCCGGCGACCGTGAAGCCCCAGTCGTCCGGCCGCAGCGAGACCAGGTGGACGCCGAGCATCATCCCGGGCGCCGCCCCGCGGACGAAGATCGGTCCGGCCAGGCAGTGGCCGCGCCGGTCGGTGTGCATCGTCGGGCGCGTTTCGCCTGGTGTGCGTTGGCGCTCCAGATGACCAGAGGCGTTGAGCGTACGAACGACAACGGAATCCCCCGGGTCCACCGTGAGCACCGGCGAGAGTTCGCGGGAGAGGACGTCGGTAACGGTATCCGGACTCGGGTCGAGTCGATGCTGGGTCACAACGCTCCTTTCGGATCCACACCCGGCCTGCAGAGCGCGATCCTCTGCGAGAGCCGGGCTGCCGGCACTCTTCCATGATCATGAGAGAGAAATCGGGCACTCTCGCCTCGCCGAGTGGCCGGTTTCTCCCTCATGATCATGGAATCCGAGGCGACGCCATGTTCAGAGGGGGTCGGCGGCGCAGCGGAAGCCGAGGTTGCCGGCGGAGCTGTCCGGGGTGTTCTTCGTCCGGGCGGCGACGCGGTAGCGGTTGCAGTACGACGCATGGCACAGGTAGCTGCCGCCGCGCATGACCCGCGCGTCACCGGAGCCCGGCCCGACGGGGTCCATCCGCGTCGCAGGCGCTTCGGCGGCATGCCAGTCGGTGCTCCACCAGTCGGCGCACCATTCCCACACGTTGCCGGCCACCTCGTAGAGGCCGAACCCGTTCGGTGCGTACGACTTGACCGGTGCGGTCCCGGAGAACCCGTCGTCGGCGGTGTCCACCCGCGGGAAGTTGCCCTGCCAGATGTTGCAGCGGTGCCGCCCGCGCGGGGTGAGGTCGTCGCCCCACGCGTACCTCGCTCGCGGGAGGGCACCCCGCGCGGCACATTCCCATTCCGCTTCGGTCGGCAGGCGCTTGCCGGCCCAGCGGGCATAGGCGTACGCATCGAGCCACGACACGTGGACCACCGGGTGCTGCGGCCGCCGCGCGACGTCGCTGCCGGGGCCCTCGGGTGCCCGCCAACTCGCACCCTCGACGGCGAGCCACCACGAAGCACCAGGCACCGACGCGTCCATGACATGCCGGCGCCCCACGGCACCGACGAAGAGATGGAAGACGAACGACCAACCGAACGTCTCCGCCTCCGTCACATAGCCGGTGGCCTTGACGAACGCCGCGAACTGCCGGTTGGTGACGGCGGTCGCGTCGAGGAGGTACGAAGAGAGTCGGACGCTGCGCACCGGGCCTTCGCCGTCGTCGGGAAACGCGTCGGGGTCGTCGCCGCCCATGGCGAACGTACCGGCCGGGATCCGTACCATCCCGCGGGCGATGTCGCGCGGGTCGCGCGCTGGCACAGTGAAAGGCAACTCGACCGGACCGGTGGACGTCGCGGTGGTCGGGGCCGAGTGGTCGCGACCGATGGGGGTCTCTCCGCGTGCCTCGCCGGAGGAGGGTGCGCAGCAGGCCGACATGTGGACAGCCTTCAGGACAGCCGGCGGGCGCCGGGTGACGCCTCCGCGACGAACCACGCGGGCGTTGTGAACCCGGCCGCGGAGAACGCCGTCGCCACCCGCTGGGCGACGGCCTCCGCCGCGTCGGCTTCCACCAGCGCGATGACGCAGCCGCCGAAGCCGCCGCCGGTCATCCGGGCACCGAGCGCTCCCGCGTCGAGTGCGGCGTCGACGGCGGTGTCGAGTTCGGGCACCGTCACCTCGTAGTCGTCCCGCAGCGAGGCGTGCGACGCGGTGAGCAGTGGGCCGATCTCGCGCGCGGACGAGGTGCGCAGGCGCTCGACGGTCTGGCGTACCCGGTCGTTCTCGGTGACCACGTGGCGCACCCGGCGGCGTACGACCTCATCCGGCAGGCGCTCCAACGCCTCGTCGAGTGCGGTGCCGTCGCGGGAGGGGTCGTCGAGGTCGCGCAGCGCGGACAGGCCCAGTGTCGCGGCAGCATCCTCGCACGTACGCCGGCGGACGGCGTACTCTCCGTCGACCAACCGGTGCGGTGCGCGGGTGTCGATCACCAACAGGGCAAGGCCTTCGGCGGCAAGGGAGAACGGCACCTGTGCGGTGTCGAGTGACCGGCTGTCGAGGAACAACACGTGGTCGCGGGTGCAGAGCAGCGCCGCCGACTGGTCCATGATGCCGCACGGTACGCCGACGAACGCGTTCTCGGCGCGCTGCGCGATCCTCGCGAGCGCCGCGCGCTCGACTGCGAGATCATGCAGGTCGACGGCCGCGAGTGCGGTCGCGCATTCCAGGGCCGCCGAGGACGACAGACCGGCGCCAAGCGGGACGTCACCGTCAACCAGGATGTCCATGCCCGCGACGTCGTAGCCCGCGTCCCGCAGCGCCCACACCACACCGGCGACATAGGCCGCCCAGCCGTCGACCTTGCCCGGCGCCAACCCGTCGACGGGGGTCTCGACCCGGCCATCGGCCTGCTGGGATGCCAGGCGGAGCAGGCCGTCGTCGCGTTTCGCCACGGTCACCACGACACTGTGTGGCAACGCCAACGGCAGGACGAAGCCGTCGTTGTAGTCGGTGTGCTCACCGATCAGGTTGACCCGTCCAGGAGCCACCCACGCGCCGTCGGGCGCGTGTCCGAACGTCTCCCCGAACCTCTCGCGCAGGTTCACCGTGCACTCCCTCCCGCAGCCGCCCTTCCGCCGGGCGCTTCCGGCAGTCCCTGCCGGAAGGCCCACGCGTCGGCCACCATCGTGTCAAGGTCGCGTTGCGGGGACCACCCGAGCTCGCTCCTCGCCCGCTCGTTCGACGCCACCAGGGCGGGCGGATCACCTGGCCGGCGTGGGTTTTCGGTGACCGGGACCGGCCGCCCGGTGACCCGGCGTACGGCGTCAAGCACTTCCTGCACCGTCGAACCCGCGCCCGTGCCCAGGTTGCACACCAGGTGGCGGCCGGGCGCCGCGGCGTCGAGGGCCCGCAGGTGGGCGTCGGCGAGATCGACCACATGGAGATAGTCACGGACGGCGGTTCCGTCGCGGGTCGGGTAGTCCGTGCCGAACACCTTCGCCTGCTCGACCTCGCCGGCCGCCACCGCGAGAAGGTTCGGGATCAGGTGCGTCTCGGGGTCGTGTCGCTCACCGAGCTGGCCATAGGCCCCCGCGACGTTGAAGTAACGGAGGCTCACCGCGGCCAGGTCGTAGGCACGGGCCTCACCTTCGAGCATCCGGTCGACGGCCAACTTCGAAGCACCGTAGGGATTCGTCGGCACGGGTGGCGTGTCCTCGGTGATCGGCATCGTCGCCGGCTCGCCATAGGTGGCCGCGGTCGAGGAGAACACGATCCGTCGAACGCCATGTGCGCGCATCGCGTCGAGCAGCGCCAACGAACCACCGACATTGCCCCGCCAGTAGCGATCCGGGTGCCGCACGGACTCCGCGACGAGAGACTTGGCGGCGAAATGCAGGACCCCGTCGTACGACGGATCGAGCACGTCACCGGCACTGTCAATTCCACCTTGCACGAAACCCGCGCCGGCCGGTACCGCGTCGGCATGACCGGTCGAGCAGTCGTCGAGCACGGTCACGTCGTGGCCGGCCTCGAGCAGCAACGCGGTGACGATCCCGCCGATGTAGCCCGCGCCTCCGGTGACGAGCAACTTCACAGCGACTCCCGCAGCCGAGTGGCGATGTCTTCCGGTCGTACGTCGTTGATCCAGACACCCATCGCCGACTCCGAACCGGCGAGGTACTTCAGCTTGTTGGGCGCGCGGCGGATCGAGAACACCTGCAGGTGAAGGGACATGAGATCACGGCCGGCTCGCGTCGGCGCCTGGTGCCAGGCAGCGATGTAGGGCAGCGGGTCGTCGGCAATGCCTTCCTGAGCGGTGCGTTCCCGAGGGCGGTCCTGGTCCCCGACAGTGCTTTCCCGGGGACGACCCCGGACCCCGAAGTAGCCGTCCAGCGCACGCAGCAACTGGAGGTAGAGCGGCCCGAAGTCGTCGCGTTCGGCATCGGTGAGGGCTGGCAGGTCGGGCACCCGGCGACGCGGATGGAGCTGCACCTCGACGGGCCAGCGCGCGGCCGCCGGCACGTACGCCGTCCAGTGGTCGGTCTCGGCGACGACCCGTATCCCCTCGGCACGTTCAGCGGCCAGCAAATCGTCGAAGAGATTCCCCGACGTCCGGGCGGCGTACGCCCGGGCCGATGCCAGCATCCGCCGCGTCCTCGGCGTGACGAACGGATAGGCATAGATCTGGCCGTGCGGATGGTGCAGCGTGACGCCGATCTCCTCGCCGCGGTTCTCGAAGCAGAACACCTGCTCGACGCCCGGCATGGCGTTCAGCTCGGCGGTGCGGTCGGCCCAGGCCTCCATGACCGTCCGCACGCGTGTCGGCGTCAACGAACCGAACCCCGTGCCGTGCTCCGCGGTGAAGCAGACCACCTCGCACCGACCCACACCCGGCCGGCGCGCGAAGGGGTCGGGCGCCTCGGAGTCCACCTCGGGCACGCCGCCGCCCGCGCCGGCCGCCGCGCTGATCACCGCGTCGGGGGGACCCAGGAGGCCGAACGACGGAAACCGGTTCTCGAACACCGCCACGTCGTAGTCGCTCGCCGGGATCTCCGTCAGCCGTCCCGGGCGCGACGGGCACAGCGGGCACTGGTCAGCCGGCGGCAGGAAGGTCCGGCCCTGCCGGTGCGCGGCGACCGCGACCCACTCGTCGAGGACCGCGTCGTAGCGAAGCTCCGATCCGCCGGCACGCTCCGGAAGGTCCCGCAGGTCGAGGGCCGACCGGTCCGCGCCGTCGGTCTCGTCGAAGTAGATCAGCTCGCGTCCGTCAGCCAGCCGGGTGGTCGTTTTCTTCATGCCTGCCCGAAATCTCCCCACCGGTCCGAGGCACGAGGTCCTCGCGACACTCGTGCGACATCGCGTACGACGAATCTCCCCGACGAATCCGCGCGGCTCTGCGCGACGAAACCGATCCGGTCCCGCATACGTCGGAGAAACCTTAGAAGCTCCACAAGATCCCATCCTGCCGGGCCACTCCCAGAAGGGTTCGTTACCGTGCGCCGTGCGGCGCCTCATACTCTTGGGCCATGGCGAAGACCAGCGGTCCCGGCTCCCATACCGGCAGCCTGCGCCACTGAGCAGGCGGTGACCAGCACATGAACGGCGTCCTGGCCAACATCGGACTCGCGCTGATCTTCGTCCTCATCGGCGGTGTTTTCGCCGCGGCCGAGATGGCGCTCGTGTCCCTCCGGGAGGGTCAGGTCAAGACTCTGGCCCAACGCGGCCGGCGCGGCGAGCGGGTGGCACAGCTGACCCGGGACCCGAACCTGTTCCTGTCCTCGGTCCAGATCGGTGTCACGCTGTCGGGCTTCCTCGCCTCGGCGTTCGCGGGCGCGAACCTGTCCTCGGACCTGGCGCCGGTGCTCCGACGGATCGGGGTGCCAGGTGGCGCCTCGGAGCCGGTGGCGCTGGTCCTGATCACGGTGGCCGTGTCGTACGTCTCGATCGTCCTCGGCGAGCTGGCCGCCAAGCGCCTGGCTCTGCAGAACGCCGAAACCTTCTCGATGGCGCTCGGCCCGTTCATCCACCGGGTGGCGCGCCTGTGCCGGCCGATCATCTGGTTCCTGTCCAAGTCCACCAACGTCGTCGTACGCCTGCTTGGTGGTGACCCGAACGTCGGCCGCGAGCAGATGTCCGACGAGGAGTTGCGCGAGCTCGTCTCCGCCCACGAGACCCTCGGTGAGGAGGAGCGGGCGATCGTCGACGAGGTGTTCGCCGCCGGTAGCCGGCAGCTGCGCGAGGTGATGCTGCCTCGGACCGAGGTCGACTTCCTCGACGCCGACATCCCCGTCTACAAGACCGTCAAGATGGTCAGCGACCGGCCGCACTCGCGCTACCCGGTCATGCGGGGTGACGCCGACGACGTGGTGGGCTTCGTCCACGTCCGCGACCTGCTGAACCCCGAGGTCGCCACCCGGTCGGTGCGGGTGGGCGACCTGGCGCGGGAGGTGCTGCTGCTGCCCGGCACGAAGCGGCTGCTGACGGCGCTGTCGGAGATGCGTTCGACCAGCCAGCACCTCGCGATCGTGCTCGACGAGTACGGCGGGACGGCCGGCATCGTCACCCTCGAGGACCTGGTCGAGGAGCTCATCGGCGACATCCGGGACGAGTACGACACGGTGGCCGAGGCCTCGTCACGCCGGCTGGTCTCCGGCGACGTCGAGGTCGAGGGCCGGCTGGGGCTCGACGACTTCACCGACGAGACCGGGATCAGCGTTCCGGACGGCCCGTACGAGACCGTGGCCGGGTTCGTCATCGCCCGGCTGGGACATCTGCCGTCGGTGGGGGAGCAGGTGGAGTTCGAGGGGCACCTGTTCACGGTGATCGAACTCGACGGCCGCAGGGTTGCCCGGTTGCGGTTCAGCCCGCGCCCGCCGGACGCCGCGCCCGAGCCGGCCGCCTCCCGCCCCGCCGCAGGGGCGCCGACCGCCGAGTGACCTCAGCTGTCGGGAGTCTCGCCGCGCGCGCCGCCCGCCGAGCCGGCCGGTAAATGACCACGCTGAGCAGGCCTCTGGTACCCGGACACGGCGTCGGCACCTGTTTCGCGACCACTGGCATGGGCAGCGTGGTCATTTGCGGGGCCCCGGGCGGGGCCCAGGTGGCGGCCGCGGACAGGGCCGGTTCGGGTTGACCGGGTGGACTCGCGGATCAATGGCGGATCGAGCCCTGGCACAATCTTGGGCATGTCGCGACCGCGCGTGTTCTCGGGCATCCAGCCCACCGCTGACTCGTTCCACCTCGGCAACTATCTCGGCGCCGTCCGGCAGTGGGTGGCGATGCAGGACACCTCCGACGCGCTGTACTGCGTGGTCGACCTGCACGCGATCACGATGGGCCATGACCCGGCTCTGCTGAAGGAGCGCACGCTGCGTTCGGTGGCCCAGCTCGTGGCCGCTGGTCTCGACCCGGAGCGGTGCACGCTCTTCGTCCAGAGCCACGTCGCCGAGCACGCCCAGCTCGCCTGGGTCCTGGGGTGCCTTACCGGCTTCGGCGAGGCCAGCCGGATGACACAGTTCAAGGACAAGACGGCTCGCGGCGGCGCGGAGAGCGCAACGGTGGGCCTCTTCACCTACCCGGTCCTCATGGCCGCCGACATCCTGCTCCACCGCACCAACGCCGTTCCGGTCGGCGAGGACCAGCGTCAGCACCTCGAGCTCACCCGCGACGTGGCACAACGCTTCAACGCCCGCTTCGGCGAGACGTTCGTCGTGCCGGAGCCGTTCATCCTCGCCGAGACGGCGAAGATCTACGACCTGCAGGACCCCAGGTCCAAGATGAGCAAATCGGCGTCCGCGCCCGGCGGCATCATCGAACTGCTCGACGATCCGGCGGTGTCGGCCAAGCGCATCCGCAGCGCGGTCACCGACTCCGGCCGCGAGGTCCGCTTCGACGAGAACGAGAAGCCGGGCGTGTCGAACCTGCTCAGCATTCTCTCGGCCCTGACGGGCCGGCCCGTCCCCGAGCTGGAGGAGGCGTACGCCGGCAAGGGTTACGGCGACTTCAAGCGGGACGTCGCCGATGCGGTCGTGGAGTTCGTGACACCCTTGCGGGAGCGCACGCTGGCACTTCTCGAAGACCGTGAGACCCTCGACGGCATCCTCGCCCGCGGCGCCGACCGCGCCCGGGACACGGCGGTGGACACCCTGCGCACCGTGTACGAGCGCATCGGATTCGTACCCTCGAAACGATAGGTGGTCGCGCGTGCGCACGATCGGCGTCGCCATCGCGATCCCGGAGCCGTACGGCGGCGAACTTCAGCGCTGGCGAGCGGCTCTCGGTGATCCACTGGCCGAGGCGATCCCCACCCACGTCACGTTGCTCCCGCCGACGCGGCTCGTCGACGAGGAGATGCCGGCGATCGAACGGCACCTTCTCGCGGTGGCAGAGTCGGCCCGTCCGTACGACATGCGGCTGCACGGCACCGGCACCTTCCGTCCCGTCTCGCCGGTGGTGTTCGTCGCCGTGGCCGAGGGCATCTCGTCGTGCGAACGCCTCGCCACCGGTATTCGCAGCGGGCCTCTCACGCGGGAGCTCGCCTTTCCGTACCACCCGCACGTCACCATCGCCCACGACCTGCCCGACCACATGCTGACGAAGGCGTACGAAGCACTCGACCTCTACGAATGCGCCTTCACCGTGGAGGCGTTCAGCCTCTTCGAACACGGCGCCGACTCGGTGTGGCGGCCGCAGCGGGACTTCGCTCTCGGCGGGCCCCTTCCCGGTCCGCATCCACCGCCCGATCCCGGGTAGCGATAGGACGTGAACCTGGAGCGGATCAAGGACCGGCTGCGGGCGGTCCTTGAGCGGGCCCGGGCGCGCTCCGGCCTGCTCGACCATCTCGTGCGGGCGGTCGAGCACTACTCGGCGGTGATGGGTACCCAGCTGGCGGCCGCCGTCACGTACTTCGCGTTCCTGTCGTTCTTCCCGCTGGTCGCCTTGTGCTTCGCCGCGGTCGGTTTCGGGGTCGCCTTCATCCCGGGCGTGGAGCAGGCGGTGACGTCGGCACTGGTGCAGACGTTCCCCGGCATGATCGGGAACGCACCGAACCAGATCGACGTCCAGGCGATCGCCCGCCAGAAGGCGAATGTCGGCGTGATCGGGCTCCTTGTCCTGCTCTATTCGGGGCTCGGCTGGGTCTCGGCGCTGCGTACGTCCCTGCAGGCGGTGTTCGAGTCCGCGCCGGAACGCAAGCGTGGACTGGTCAAGGGCAAGGCCTACGACCTCCTGGTGCTCGTGGTCGTCGGCATCGTGCTGGTCACATCGGTCGGAGTGGGCACGGCGGTGACGGGGTTCACCGAGATCATCCTCGACCTGCTGGGACTCCGCGGCGTGCCCGGAGCGGGGGCGCTGCTGTGGGTGGGCGCGCTGCTGGTCGGGGTCGCGGCGAGCGTCCTGCTCTTCTTCGTGATCTACCGGGTGCTGCCCCGGCACGACGTGTCCGGCCGGGCGATCCTGGGGGGTGCGTTGCTGGCAGCCATCGGGTTCGAGGTGCTCAAGCAGCTGGCGAGCATCGTGATCGGCTTCGTGACGAGGAACCCGTTGTACGGCGCCTTCGCGATCATGGTCGCGCTGCTGGTGTGGATCAACTACTTCTCCCGGCTGGCGGTCCTCGGCGCCGCCTGGGCCGTCACCACTCCCGACGAGCAGCCTCCGGACGAGCGAACCCCCGAGAGGCCCACCCCCGTCCCCGACGACCCCACCACGACCCCGTGATCATGATCGTGATCATGAAGGCATTGCGGCGTATACGCGACATTCTTTCATGATCATGGGACCCCGCGCGCGGCCACGCCGTCGCGGGAGCCACGACGTCAGGTGGTCTGCTTACCGCGGGCGGCGTCGGGCGGCCAGCTAGCCGCGGGCGACGGCGCGGGTCCGGGCGTCGGACTGGCGTCGGGAACGGACGTAGCCGTAGACCCGCATGCTGGCCAGCACGATGAACAGCACCAGGGCCGCCCAGATCCACAGCGGCAGGCGTTGCAGCGCTCGTGGAAGCACCGCCACCGTGGTGTCGACCGGTGGCGCCGCACCGACGGTCGGTGCTCCGGTCGCCCCGTCGGCGCCGGCCGTGGGTGCCTCCGCCGGGGCGGTGTTGGGTCCGGCTGTGGGGGTCAGCGCCGCCGTCTGGGCCTCGACCGCCTGGGTGACATCCTTGGCGGTGACGAGGGTGCCGACGGGGGTGATGTCGCCGGCAACGGAGTAGCCCCAGTCGAGTAGGTCCGCCGCCTTCTCCCAGGACGGGCTGTCGGTACGCATCAACGACACGACGAGGCGCCGGCCCTGCCGCTCGGCGGCGCCGATCAGCGTGTGGTGCGCCTTGGTCGTGTAGCCGTTCTTGACGCCGATGGCGCCTGGGTACTCCGTCATCAGGTCGTTGAGGTTCTGGATCTGGAACGTCTTGCCGTTCCGCCCGGGGAAGTCGTAGCGCAGGGTCGATGCGTACTTGCGGAAGTCCGGCCGCTCCAGGCCGGCCCGCGCGAAGAGCGCGAGGTCATAGGCCGACGACACCTGACCTTGTTCGTCGAGCCCGCTGGTGTTGACCACGTGGGTGTCGTACGCGCCGAGCCGGGCGGCTTCGTCCATCATCAGCCCGAGTGCGGTATCCATGCCGCCGCTGGCGTTGGCGAGCGCGTTGGCGGCGTCATTGCCCGACGGAAGGAAGAGGCCGTAGAAGAGTTGGTCGATCGTGTAGATGCGGTCGGCTTCCAGACCGACCTTGCTGCCCTCCATGTCCGCGTCGGCGCGGACAGCGGTGTAGCGGGCGCGTTTGTCCAACCTGGGCAGCAGGGTGAGTGCGGTGAGTGTCTTGAGTGTGCTCGCGGGGGGCAGCCGCAGGTGGGGGTTCTTGGCCGCGAGGATCTCGCCGGTGTCGATGTCGGCGACGACGTAGGACTTGACGTCGACGTCGGGCGGTTCCTTTGCCGCGTCGGGATCGACGATCACCTTGTCGAGCTCGGCGAGGGACTCACCACCGACGGGGCCCTGGAACGGGCTCGCCTCGCGGCCGCCGGGTTCGGGCGACTCCGTCGCGTCGGGACTCGCGCTGGGCTTGGCTGTGGGAGTGCCGGGGGCGAGGGGTACGACCGGCTGGGCGGTCGCGGGTAGCGTGACCACGCTGAGCGAGATCAGGGTGGCGAGGACGGCCACGGCGGCGGTGCGCGTGGCACGACGACAACGAGTACGGAAGTCCCGAGTCATGGTGCCGTCAGAGTAGTACGCCCAGTTCAGATGCCGTTTGTGTCGACCCGATCATTCCGCAATCCTGGGAGCAATATGAGAGCGCCTGATTTCGTAGTGTCACCAAGTCGTGATGATCTTCGCGCTGCCGCCACACGGTTGGCGCCGCATGTCAGGCGTACGCCGGTCATGGAGATCGATGGCGGCGACCTTGGCACAAAAGCGCGGGTCGTCCTCAAGCTCGAACTTCTGCAGCACACGGGTTCGTTCAAGGCCCGTGGCGCTCTCAACACGTTGCTCACCCGGTCGGTCCCCGTCGGCGGTGTCGTGGCCGCGTCCGGCGGCAACCACGGTGCGGCAGTGGCGTGGGCAGCGAGCCGGGCAGGCGTACCCGCGCAGGTCTTCGTACCCGCGACGTCCCCTCCGGTGAAGGCGCGCCGGATCGCGGCCTACGGCGCCACCGTCGTCGTCGTGGACGGGTACTACCCCGACGCCCTGGCCGCGAGCCGGGAGTGGGCGGCCGACCGGCAGGTCACCGAGGTTCATGCGTACGACGCTTCCGAAGTGGTCGCCGGGCAGGGCTCGCTCGGTCTCGAACTCGCCGACCAGGTCCCGGACGCCGACCAGGTGCTGGTGTCGTGCGGCGGCGGAGGACTCTTCGCCGGTGTGGCTCTCGCCCTCGATGGCGGCCCGATGGTGCTCCCCGTCGAGCCCGAACGCTGCCGCACCCTCCACGCGGCACTGGCAGCCGGCGGACCCGTTCAGGGCGAGGTGGGTGGGGTGGCGGCCGACAGCATGGGTGCCGCGACCGCGGGCAGGATCGCTTACGAGGTTGCCGCGAGCCGGGGCATCACTCCGCCACTTGTGCCGGACGACGCGATCGTGACGGCGCGGGAGTTCCTGTGGGAGCGTTGCCGGATCCTGGCCGAGCCCGGTGGTGCGACCGCGTTCGCGAGCCTGTTCTGCGGTGTGGTGCGCCCCGCCGCCGGTACGACCGTCGTGGTCGTCGTCTCCGGCGGCAACACACTCGAGATACCGGGCGCGACGTCCGAGGCGTGACGCGCCCGCTCAGCTCGCCGGGTCCCGCCGTCGCTCAGCTCGCCAAGCCCTCCAGCCAAGGATGGCGAGCACCACGGCGATCGCAAGATTGACCACGATGAGAACCGTGTGCGCGACATAGAACCCGGTCGGCCGGCCCTCGGTCGCGGCGAGGTTACGGATGAACACGGCATAGGTCACGACATTCCACGCGGCGACGACGAGCAGGAACGCGGCGATCCTTCTGGTGATGCGCACCCGTCAAGTATGCGTACGTGCGCGGCCACTCGTACGCACGCGGGCCCTCCGGCCGGTGGCGGCATGGACGTCGAGCATGGCGGATACGGACGCGCTCCACGGATAGCACTCCGCCTGCTCGCGCGCGGCCTTTCGGCGGGCGTCGCGGTCGCGCGCCAGCACACCGGTCACCGCGGCCGCGAGTGCCCGCGGATCTGGTTTCGCCCAGGCACCCGAGGCCAGCGTGACGAGCTCCCGGCCACCACCGGTGTCCGCCGTCACGACCGGCGTCCCGCAGGCGAGCGCCTCGAGGATCGCCAGCCCGAACGTCTCGAACGGGCAGACCGACAGCGACACGTCCGCGGCGGCGAGTTCGGCAGCCAGCGCGAGCCGGTCACCGACGTACGGATGGAAGACGACCGGTGCGTCACCGGCGAGGTCCTGCAGGGCCGCGCGGTCCGGGCCGTCACCGAAGACGTCGAGCCGGAACGCGAACCCCTGCCGGTGCAGCTCGACCGCGGTCGCGACGGCGAGGTCGGGCCGCTTCTCCTGCGACAACCGGCCGGCGTGGATGAGACGGGGGACCTCGCCATCGCGGTCGGCGCCCGCGGCGCCTGCGGCACCGACGGCACCGACGGCACCGGTGGCAGCGGTGCCACCGTTGGCACGGGTGGCAGCGGGCGAAGCGCGGTCCGGATGGAACGTCGTGAGGTCCACGCCAAGCGCGACCTGGCGTACCGGCCGCACCGCGACCCGCTCGAACTCCCGCGCCGCGAAGGCCGACGTGACCACCACCTGGTCGAACCGCCGCAGCAACGACCGGTTGAGGAGGTTGACGCCCGCGACCAGGCCGGGCCGCCACCCGATCCGCGGACTGAGGTGGGTGTCGAGGCGCTCGTGGGAGAGCAGGACGCTGCCGCCGTCGTGCCGCCGCGCCCAGCTCGCGGCGGTCGTCATCGTGAGCTTGTCCGACACCTCGACGTTGGTGGGGCGCAGCCGGTCGAGTACGTCGCGGATCCGCCAGGTCTCGGGGACCATGCGGTAGGACGTACCGGGCAGGAGTGGAGCGCGGAACGTCACGACCAGGCCGTGCTCGGTCTCCTCCCACGCGTCGTACGGCCCGGGAACCAGCAGGGACCGGCGGTGCCCAGCCTCGACGTACCCACGACCGAGCGCGTCGATGGCGGTACGCAGACCGCCGGACGAGGGGCCGTAGAAGTTCGCCAGCTGGGCGATGTGCATCGATGTCCTCCGGTCACGGGCGGGCTGGTCGTGCGTACGGCGGCGACTCAGGTCGTGCGTATGGCGGCGACTCAGGCAGCGAGCGTCGGTGTCGCCGGGCGGCGGAGGACCGCGCGGTAGTGCACCTCGATCAGCTCGTCGAGGATGCGCTCCCAACTGCGCTCGCGCACCGACATCCGGGCGGCCTCGCCCATCTCCTGCCGCAGCGGCTCGTCGTGGGCCAGCTGGAGTACCGCATCCCGGAACGCCTGCACCGCCACCTCGGACTCGACCGGCGGATACAGCAGGCCCGTACGCCCGGGAACGACGAGATCGAGCAGGCCGCCAGCGGCCGGGGCCACGACGGGTACGCCGCTGGCGAGTGCCTCCTGGGCCGCCTGACAGAACGTCTCGTGCGCTCCGGTGTGGACGAAGACGTCGAGGGAGGCGATGGCCCGGGCCAGGTCGAGGCCGCCCTGCATACCGAGGAACGCCGCGCCGGGGGCCTGCGCGCGTACCTCGTCGATGGCAGGTCCGTCACCGACGACGACGAGCCGGACACCGGGCAGCCCCGCGATGTGCCGGAGCAGGTGGACCCGCTTCTCGGTTGCCACGCGTCCGACGTAGCCGACGAGGACCTCGCCGCCCGGCGCGAGACGACGGCGAAGGCCCGGGTCCCGGCGGGACGGATGGAACCTCCGCAGGTCGACACCGCGCGGCCAGCAGTGCAGGCGCGGCACCTTGATCTCGGCGAGCTGTGCCAGTGCCGCCCGGGACGGCGCGAGCGTCCGGCCGGCACGGGCGTAGCTCCGCCGCATCCACGCCCACAGCGCGCGCTCGACCCCGACGAAGCCGTACTGCTGGGCGAAGCCCACCACGTCGGTCTGGTAGATGGCGACGGTCGGGATGGCGAACTTCTCCGCCGTACGCAGCGCTGACATGCCGAGCATCAGCGGCGACGCGAGGTGGATGACGTCCGGTGCGAACTCGGTCACCGCCTTGCGTAACCCCGCGTCGGGAAGCCCGAGCGGGAAGTCGGGGTACATCGGCAGCGGCAGGCTGCGCACCCGGACGACGGGGGTGGGACCATGAGCGTCCTCACCTGGGCCTGGTGCGACGATGAGTGCCTGGTGCCCCCGCTCGACGAGATGGTCCACCAGGTGTCGCACCGAGTTGGCGACACCGTTGACCTGAGGCAAGAAGGACTCTGCGATGACGGCGACTCGCACGACTCCCCACGTTCGTGGTTGGAGGTAAACGGGCGGGACTGATCGTATTGCCGATCCGGGTCGAGTCTATGAGCCCTTCTGACCTGGACGCTTGTGGCGCCGTACGCTGGCGGCATCCGTGTCGGCAGGATGACGCTGAGACACAATTGCCGCTGGGCTCCGCCCGCTGGAGGCGTACCGCCTCCTGTGGCCGCCGAGGCACACACGCCGGAGGACGCCGGATGACTGATCGTTCCGAGCCGGAGGCGGTCCCGACGCCTCCCAGAGTGACCGAGTCGGGACTTCCGTTCCGGGCCGTCTACGGACCGTCAGATCTCGCCGGCTGGGATCCGGCGGACAAGATCGGCGAACCTGGACGGTATCCGTACACCCGCGGTGTGTACGCGTCGATGTACACGGGTCGGCCGTGGACGATGCGGCAGTACGCGGGGTTCGGGACGGCGGCGGAGTCGAACCGGCGCTACCACCAACTGATCGAGGCCGGCAACGCGGGACTGTCGGTGGCGTTCGACCTGCCCACCCAGATGGGGTACGACTCGGACGCGCCGGTCGCGCACGGTGAGGTCGGCAAGGTCGGCGTGGCCATCGACTCGATCGACGACATGCGGTTGCTCTTCGACGGGATCCCGCTGGACCAGGTCTCGACGTCGATGACGATCAACGCGCCCGCCGCGGTGTTGCTGCTGCTCTACCAACTGGTGGGGGAGGAGCACGGTGTCGCGCCCGGCCGGCTGAGCGGCACGATCCAGAACGACGTGCTGAAGGAGTACATCGCGCGGGGCACCTACATCTATCCGCCCAAACCGTCGCTGCGGTTGGTGTCTGACATTTTTGCGTACTGTCAAGCGGAGCTTGCGCGGTTCAACACGATCTCGATCTCGGGTTACCACATGGCCGAGGCGGGGGCGACGCCGGCGCAGGAGATCGCGTTCACGTTGGCGAACGGGATCGAGTACGTCCGGGCGGCGGTCGCGACGGGGCTTGCCGTGGACGACTTCGCTCCGCGGTTGTCGTTCTTCTTCGTGGCGCGGACGACGTTGCTGGAGGAGGTGGCGAAGTTCCGCGCGGCGCGGAGGATCTGGGCGCGGGTGATGCGGGAGGAGTTCGGGGCGGCGAACGCGAAGTCGATGATGCTGCGGTTCCACACCCAGACTGCCGGGGTTCAGCTGACCGCGCAGCAGCCGGAGGTCAACCTGGTCCGGGTGGCGCTGCAGGGGCTGGCCGCGGTGCTGGGAGGCACGCAGTCGCTGCACACGAACGCCTACGACGAGGCGATCGCGTTGCCGAGTGAGAAGGCGGCGCGGTTGGCGGTGCGTACCCAGCAGGTGTTGGCGTACGAAACCGACGTGACGAAGACCGTCGACCCCTTCGCCGGGTCGTACGCCGTGGAGTCGTTGACCGACGCGGTGGAGGACGAGGCGGTCGCGCTCATGGAGCAGGTCTCCGACCTCGGCGGTGCGGTGGCGGCGATCGAGAAGGGCTTCCAGAAGGCCGAGATCGAGCACGCGGCCTACCGGATCGCCCGGCAGATCGACGACGGGGAACGCGTCGTCGTCGGGGTCAACCGGTTCGTGACGCCCGACGACGAGGCGTACCAGCCGCTGCGGGTCGACCCGGCGATCGAGGAGGCCCAGCGGGACCGGTTGGCGAAGCTGCGCGCGGACCGCTCCGGCGCCGAGGTCGATCGCGCACTGGCGGCGTTGCGAGATGCGGCGGCCGGCGCCGACAACGTGCTCTATCCGATGAAGGATGCTCTCGCCGCCCGCGCCACAGTCGGCGAGGTCTGCGACGCCCTCCGCTCCGTGTGGGGCGTCTACCACCCCGCCGACGCCCTCTGACCCCTCTCGGG
>NZ_JBEFTW010000034.1:0-87123 GCF_040196095.1 Actinopolymorpha sp. B17G11 | reverse complement strand
GTCGTACCCCTCGTGCGCGCTCTCACTGCCCAGGTTCCTCCCGGGGCCCGGCCGTGGGTGCACCACGGCGCGACGAGCCAGGACATCCTCGACACCGCGTTCGTCCTCGTCGTGACGCGTGGTGTGGACGTGCTGGTCCCGACGCTCGACGCCGCGGCGTCGGCCTGCGCGCGGCTGGTGGAGGAGCATCGCGGGACCCTCATGGTGGCGCGTACCCTCGGCCAGCAGGCGCTCCCGACGACGTTCGGACTCAAGGCCGCCGGTTGGCTGACGGGTCTCGACGTGGCCATGGACCGCCTGGCGAACGTACGCCGGAACCTCGCGGTCCAGCTCGGCGGCGCCGCCGGCACGCTCGCGGCGTTCGGTCCCACGAATGGGCTGACCGTCCTCGAACGGCTCGCCGCCCGGCTCGGCCTCGCCGTCCCGACGATTCCCTGGCACACGAACCGGCAACGTTGGCTGGACGTCGCGACCGCGCTCGGCAGCGTGGTGGCGGCCGCCGGCAAGGTCGCACTCGACGTCTCTCTCATGGCGCAGACCGAGGTCGGCGAGGTCGCCGAAGGCGGTGCTGGGGCGGTTCAGAAAGGCGGGCGACGCGGGGGGTCGTCGACGTTGCCGCACAAGCGCAACCCGGTCGATTCCGTTCTCATCCTCGCCGCGGCCCACCGCGTACCCGGCCTGGTGGCGACCCTCCACGCGACCGCCCTGCACGCACACGAACGCGCCACCGGCGCCTGGCACGCCGAGTGGGAACCGCTCCGCGACCTGGTCCGCCTGACCGGCTCGGCGGCCGGCCGCACCCACCGGCTGCTCGGCGGACTGGAGGTCGACACCGACCGGATGCGGGCGAACCTCGACGCCACCGGCGGGCTCGTCATGGCGGAGAGTGTCGCGGCCCGGCTCGCCACGGTGCTCGGGCGTACCGCCGCCCACGACCGGGTCGGCGAGCTGGCCCGCACCGCCCTGCGTACCGGCACACCCCTTCGTGACCACCTCCTCGCCGCCGACGACATCCGCCAGCACCTGAGCCCGGTCGACATCGACGAAGCCCTCGATCCGGTCGGCTGGCTGGGCTCGGCGGACGCCCTCATCGACCGGGCGCTGGCCGCGCACCGCGAGCGGACGACGACGAAGGGATGAGCGTGGACGGCAACGGCACAACCGGCAGCCGTGACAACGACCGCGACCGGGTGCGCTACGAACAGGGCATGGCCCTACGCCGGGAGGTCCTCGGCGACGCCCATGTCGACCGGGCCATCGCGCGCACGGACGAGGTCACCGCGGACTTCCAGGACCTCATCACGCGGTACGCCTGGGGCGAGATCTGGTCCCGCCCGGGCCTCGACCGGCGTACCCGCAGCGTGATCACCCTCGCGATCCTCGCGGCGTTGCACCACGACGACGAACTGGCGATGCACGTCCGGGCCGCCCGGCGTAACGGACTCGACCAGGCCGAGATCTCCGAGGTACTGCTGCAGGTAGCCATCTACGCTGGTGTCCCGGCAGCCAACCGGGCGTTCGCGATCGCCCAGCGGGTCCTGCGGGAGGAGAAGGACGCGTGAGCGAGGAGAGCGAGACACCCGCGAGAGGGACGGAGTACGTCCAGTCCCTCGAACGCGGACTCGCCGTGATCCGTGCGTTCGATGCCGACCATCCGGAGCTGACGCTGTCGGAGGTCGCCCGGCTGACCGGGCTGACCCGCGCGGCCGCCCGGCGGTTCCTGCTGACGCTGGTGGAACTGGGTTACGTACGCACGGACGGTCGGCGGTTCGGCCTGCGGCCGCGGATCCTCGAACTGGGATACGCCTACCTGTCGAGCCTGTCGCTGCCCGAGGTCGCCGAGCCGCACATGGAGGAACTCGTCGCCCAGGTGCACGAGTCGTGCTCGGTCTCGGTGCTGGACGGTGACGAGGTCGTCTACGTCGCCCGCGTCCCGACCAAGCGGATCATGACGGTGGCGATCAGCGTGGGGACGCGGTTCCCTGCGTACGCCACGTCGATGGGGCGGGTGCTGCTCGCGCATCAACCGGCCGAGTGGCTGGAGGAGTACCTCGCGACCGCCGAGCTCAAGCCCATCACCCGACGGACGATCACCGATCCGGCGAGGCTGCGGAGCACGCTGGCGCGGATCCGTTCGCAGGGTTTCGCCGTGGTGGACCAGGAACTGGAGGAGGGACTGCGGTCGATGGCGGTCCCGCTGCACGACCCGAGCGGAACGGTCGTCGCCGCGATGAACGTCTCGGCCCGCGCCAGCCGGGGCAGCGCCGACACGATTCGCCGCGAGCTGCTCCCGCCGCTGCAGGCCGCCGCCCGCAAGGTGGAGGCTGACCTCGGTGCCCGCCCTGGTGGATGAGGGGACCCTTCAACCAGCCCCTCATCCGCACTGGAACGGGGGTTGCTTCACGGGTGGGAGGTTAGGCTAACCTTACCGGGTGCACGATGACGGTGAGCAACTCCCGCGCGCCACCACCGCCGGGTTGCGTGGGGTGGACCTCCACCTCGGCTACCACGGACACCAGGTCGTCGACGGTGCCTCGATCCGCCTGCACGCCGGCGAGGTCACCGCACTTGTCGGGCCCAATGGCAGCGGCAAGTCCACGCTCCTGCGTTCGCTGGCACGGCTGCACCGTCCCACGTCGGGACGGGTCCTCCTCGAGGGCGATGCCGACGCCCTCGCCCTGTCGGCCAAGGAGTTCGCCCGAAGGGTCACGCTGCTCGCCCAGACGCATCCGACTCCGACCGGAATCAGCGTGCGCGACGTCGTGGGCTACGGCCGGCACCCTTACCGCGGTCGCTGGCGTACGCACGACCCGGAAGGGCCTGCCGCCATCGCCTGGGCCATGGAGGTCACCGGCACCGCCGGCATGGCCGACCGCGCGGTCGACGAACTCTCCGGCGGTGAACTCCAGCGCGTCTGGCTCGCCACGTCCCTCGCCCAGCAGACCGGCGTCCTGTTGCTCGACGAACCGACGACGTTTCTCGACCTGCGTTACCAGATGGAGATCCTCGACCTGCTGCGTGACCTGGCCGACGCGCACGACGTCGCCGTCGGGGTGGTCCTGCACGACCTCAACCATGCCGCCGAAGTCGCCGACCACGTGGTCCTGCTGGACGACGGCAGCGTCGCCGCCAGCGGCCCACCCGGCGAGGTGCTCACCGCCGAGCAGCTCTCCCGGACCTACGGCATCCGCATCGACGTACGCATCGACCCGGACACCCACCTGCTGACCACCCAGCCGGTCGGACGGCACACCCACCGAGCCCGGACATCCGTCTGAGCATCGCGAACCACACCGAAGGACTGTCATGACATCGCGTCGTACGCCCGTCACGGGTGTTCTCATCGCGCTCGTGTCGAGCGTGTTCCTGCTCGCCAGCTGCGGGACCACCGAGGAGGCGGCCGCCCCCGGCGACCGGGCGACCCCGGCCGACAAGGCCGCACCCGTGTCCGTCACCGACTCCCGCGGCAAGAAGGTGACCCTGAAGGACGGGCCGGCGGAGCGGGTCATCGCCCTGGAGTGGAGCGAGGTCGAGGACCTCGTGACTCTCGGCGTCATGCCGGTCGGCATCGCCGACCCCAAGGGCTTCGCCACCTGGAACGCCGCCGTACAGCTCGACGACTCCGTGAAGGACGTCGGCAGCCGGGGCGAGCCGAGCGTCGACTCGATCGTCGCCCTCGAGCCCGACGTCGTGATCGTGGAGCCCGACCGCGGCGAAGCGCTCATCCGGCAGTTGGAGGAGCAGGTGCCGGTGATCGTCATCGAGGGTAGCGACGCCAGCAACAACATCGCCCAGATGAAGGGGAACTTCACCCTCATCGCCAAGGCGGTGGGCAAGGAGGACAAGGCGGCGACGGTCGTCGCGGAGTTCGACGAGGCGCTCGCCGCCGGGCGGAAGAAGCTGGCTGCGGCCGGCGTCGCGGGCGAAGGGTTCGCCATGGCCGACGGCTGGATGGAGGGCAGCTCGGTCAGCATCCGGATGTTCGGAAAGGGCTCGCTGATGTCCGACATCGCCGAGGAGCTCGGCCTCGAGAACCAGTGGAAGGCCAAGGTCGACCCGACGTGGGGTCTCGGCCAGACCGACGTCGAAGGGCTCACCGGGCTGAAGGACGTGCACTTCTTCTACAGCGCCTCCGAGGACGACGTCTTCGCCGAAGGTCTCGCGGACAACGCGATCTGGACCTCGTTGCCCTTCGTCAAGGACAAGCAGCTCTACAAGCTCGACGACGGCACGTGGACGTTCGGCGGCCCGCGGTCCTGCATCTCGTTCATCGACCAGGTAGTGAAGGCGCTCGCACCTTGACCCAGGTGGAACGCACCTCGCCGGCAGTCCCGGCAGGCCCGCCAGACGAACGGCGGCGGGCCACACCGGGCGGCGAGGCGTCTGGTCCACTGCGCCGCACCCGCGTCGCCGTCGTCGCCGTACTCGGTCTCGCCGCCGTCGCCGCGCTCAGCGTCGTCCATCTCGTCCAGGGCACGTCCGAGATCGGCGCCGGAGACCTGCTCCGGCTCGCCCTCGGGCAGGAGGACACCAACGCCTGGAACGTGCTCATCGCCTCCCGGCTGCCCCGGCTGGCCGCCGGCCTGATCGTCGGCGTGGCCCTGGGCGTGGCCGGTGCGTCCCTCCAGTCACTGGTCCGCAACACGCTCGCCTCCCCGGACACCCTCGGCGTGAACGCGGGCGCCCACCTCATGGTGACCGCCGCCGCGGCGTTCGGCCTGTCGCTGCCCGTCCTCCCGGCCGGTGGGCTCGCCTTCCTCGGCGGTCTCGGCGCGGCGGGCTTCGTCCTGCTGTTGTCCGCCGGCGGTGCATCTGGCCCGGCTCGGCTGATCCTCGCCGGCTCCGCGACCGCGCTGGCCCTGGCGTCGCTCACCATGTTGTTGCTGTTGCTGTTCGAGGAGGAGACCAAAGGGCTCTTCGCCTGGGGCAGCGGGTCATTGATCCAGGCGGACCTGAACGCGAGTACGCAGATGGCGCCGGTCCTGCTCGCCGGTGTCGTCGGTCTGCTGGTGCTCGGTCACCGGCTCGACATCCTCTCCCTTGGCGACGACGCCGCCTCGGTGCTCGGCGTCGGCGTACGGCGGACCCGCCTCATGGTGACCGTGCTGGCCGTGCTGCTGACGGCGGCCGCCGTGACGGTGGCGGGCCCGATCGGCTTCGTCGGCCTGTGCGCGCCGGCGATCGTCCGGCTGGCCGCGCCGCTCGTGCCGGGGATCCTCCGCCACCGCGTGCTCCTTCCGTTGGCGGGTGTCGCGGGGGCGCTCATCGTCATCGGTGCCGACGTCACGCTGCGGACGTTCATGGGCGGGCAGGGCGGCGTCGACATCCCGACGGGGGTCATCACCAGCATGGTCGGAGCCGCGGTACTCGTCGGGCTGGCCCGCCGGCACCGCGACTCCGGGCCGACCAGGCAGCCGCCGGCCGCACGGACGAAGGCCGGGCGCAGCCGGGTGCGGTTCTGGGTGGTGTTGGTCAGCGGCCTGGTCGCCGTCACCGGAGCGGTCGTGGCGGGCGCACTGCTCGGCGACACCCTGCTCCTCACCGGCGACATCGGCAACTGGCTCGCCGGTGTGGCCGGCCCGAAGACCAGCTTCGTCCTCGACGCACGGCTCCCCAGGGTCGCCGCGGCCGTGCTGGCCGGTGTCGCCCTGGCGATCGCCGGCGTGACCGTCCAGGGCGTCTGCCGCAACCCGCTCGCCGAGCCCGGCATCCTCGGCATCACGGCGGGCGCGGGGGTGGGTGCCGTCACCCTGCTGACCCTCGTGCCGCTGGCCGGCGTCTGGCTGATGTCGGCCGCCGCGGGTGCGGGAGCGGTGGTGGCGTTCGCTCTCGTCTACGCGCTGTCCTGGCGCACCGGCCTGAACTCCGATCGGCTCGTCCTCATCGGCGTCGGCGTCTCGGCCGGATTCGCCGCCCTCACCACGTTCATCATCGTCGCCACCGATCCGTGGAACACGTCGAAGGCGCTGACCTGGCTGTCCGGCTCGACCTACGGACGGACCTTCCCGCAGGTGCTGCCCCTCGTCATCGCGCTGGTGGTGCTGACGCCGTTGGTGTGTGTCGTCCGCAGGGACCTGGACCTCATGGCGCTCGACGACGACACGCCCCGCGTTCTCGGCGTACGGCTGGAACGCACCCGGCTGATCGCCCTCGCCGGCTCGGCCATCCTCACCTCGACCGCGGTGTCGGCGGTCGGCGTGGTGGGCTTCGTCGGCCTCGTCGCGCCGCACGCCGCCCGGGCGCTGGTCGGCGGCCGGCACGCCCGGGTGATCCCGGTCGCGGCCGTGCTCGGCGCGCTGCTGGTCAGCCTCGCCGACACGATCGGGCGGTTCGTGATCGCACCCGCGCAGATCCCGGCAGGACTGCTGACGGCACTGATCGGTACGCCGTACTTCGTCTGGCTGCTCTGGCGCTCCCGCGCCTGAAGCTGCTCACCCACCCTTGCCGCACGCAGCCCCGGCCACGGTACGTAACCGGTCGGCGTACTCACCCGCGATCCGAGTAGTCCGACTCATGCGACCAACCGGCCCCAACCGCCAGGCTCGACACCCGTAGGTCTCTGCCCACTCTCGCAACGGAGACGCTCATGGGTGCTCATGGCAAGCGGCGTGCGCCGAAGCCACGCAAGAACTGGCGGGTCTCCGGGATGGTCGTCGCCAGCCTGATCGTGCTCGGCGGCCTGGTGTTCATCGGTGCGCTGATTCTCAGCGTGATCGTT
Source organism: Actinopolymorpha sp. B17G11 (assembly GCF_040196095.1). Lineage (NCBI taxonomy): Bacteria > Bacillati > Actinomycetota > Actinomycetes > Propionibacteriales > Actinopolymorphaceae > Actinopolymorpha > Actinopolymorpha sp. B17G11. The sequence goes on along the minus strand of NZ_JBEFTW010000034.1, from coordinate 80,405 downwards.
TTCACCGACTTCGGGAGTAGCTGACGGGCCTGTGGCTACCCGGCCGAGCCCTCGTCCCGAGACGCTGTCGGCGAATCCGGAAGTGGAGTCGACAGCGCCTCGAGCCGCCGGCTGAGGCGTACTCTCCACACTCCCTTGCCGACCAGTCGCGCAGGAATCCGGCGCAGCACGGGGATCCGTCCGGCCAACGCGAGCGCGCGCGGCATCCGCACGGTGGCTCCCTCCTGGGCGGCTCTGTCCCGGGTTGCTCCGTCCTGGGCGGTCCCGGCGCGCAGCACGGGAGTCTGGAGCCGGTTCTGGATCGCCGACTGGAACGCCTGGACGATCCGGACCGGGATGGCGCGCCGGCGTTGGACCGAGCGGAGATGGTGTACGGAGACCCGGCCGTACCGCAGCGGCTCGACCAGGACGTTCGCCGCCACCACGGCGTCCTGGATGGCGAGGTTGATGCCCACGCCGGCGACCGGGGTCATGGCGTGCGCGGCGTCGCCGATGCAGAGCAGTCCGGGACGGTACCACCGGGGCAGCCGGTTGGACCGGATCGAGAGGGTCTTCACCTGGTCCCAGTCGGCGAGCTCGCCCACCCGGTCGGCGACCTCGGGCACAAGTCGCGCCAACGACCGGCGGAACGCCTCCAGCCCGGCGGCGAGGACCCTCTCCTGCGTGCCCTTGAGGATCAGGTAACCCACCTGCCAGTACGTGAACCGGTTGAGCAGGACGACGAACTCACCGGCGCCGATGCGTACCGACAGACCTTCCGGGTCGTCCTCTCGGCGGGAGATCCGGAACCACAACACGTCGAGAGGCGCGGAGTTGTCCTTCGGCCGCAACCCGGCGGCGGCCCGCAGCGTCGAGTCGCGCCCGTCGGCAGCCACGGTGAGCTCGGCGCGTACCTCGTGGTGGCCACCGTCAGCAGCCCGGTAACGCACCCCCATGACGCGGCCGCCGGCCTCCAGCAGACCCTCGACCTCGGCCTCCATCAGCAGCCGGAAGTGCGGATAGCGCCGGGCCTCCGCCGTGATCAGGTCGAGAAAGTCCCACTGGGGTACGAACATGATGTACGGAAAGGGCGTCCGCAGCTGCGTCAGGTCGACCACCTGCGCCTCCTCGCCCCCCGCCCGCACGGTTGCGGTGGAGACCTTCGAGTGCGGCAGCGCGTGCACCTTCTCGGCGAGTCCCAGCTGGTCCATCAGCTCCAGCGTCGACGGGTGCAGGGTGTCGCCCCGGAAGTCCCGCAGGAAGTCGGCATGCTTCTCGAGCACGACGACGTCGACGCCTGCCCGGGCGAGCAACAGGCCGAGCATCGCGCCGGCCGGCCCGCATCCGGCAATGCAGCAGCTCACCAGCGAGGACTGCCCAGTACTGGCGTACGCAAACGTTCCAGGCCAACGTCTGTGGGTATGGGACCGGGCGGGGGTGAGGCGATGCACGCCGTGGTGCTCAACTGCACGCTCAAGCCGTCTCCGCAGCCGTCCAACACCGCGTTGCTCGCCCAGGTCGTCGTCGACGAGCTCGAGCGCCTCTGCGTCAGCGTGGAGGTCGTCAGGGTCGTCGACCTGCGGATCCCGCCCGGCGTCGAGACGGACCTGGGCGAGGGCGACGACTGGCCACGCCTGCACGGTCTGTTGCTGCGGTCGGCGATCCTCGTCATCGCGAGCCCGACGTGGCTCGGCCGACCGTCGTCGATCGCCCAACGGGTCCTCGAACGCATGGACGCGATGCTGTCCGAGACCGACTCCGAGGGCCGGCCGGTCGCGTACAACCGGGTCGCCGGGGTCGTCGTCACCGGCAACGAGGACGGTGCACACCACGTGATCAGCGAGATCGCGGGTGCTCTCGTGGACCTCGGTTACACGGTGCCCGGCCAGGCGTGGACCTACTGGAACGCGGGACCGGGGCCTGGTCCGTCGTACGCCGACACCGCCCACGGGCACGCCTGGTCGGAGCGGACGGGACGCACGATGGCGCGCAACCTGCACGCCGTCGCCCAGGCGATGTCGGGAGCGCCGATGTCCGCACCGCCGAGCGAGTGAGGGCCGATCGTCGCCGTAAGCCGGAGAGGACGCAGCTGCATTCGGTGCTGTCCGGTCGGACGAACAAGGACTTCGAAGACGACTGAAGGCCCACCCCAGCCTGCTCATTCGGGTTGGCAGTGCGGGCACCAGACGGTGGTGCGGCCGCCCACTCTGCTTCGGCGAAGCGGGGTGCCGCAGCGCGGGCACGGGGCGTCCTCGTCGTCGCGCCAGCCAGTGAGCCACCGGGCGTAGCCGGGGACGCGACCGCGATCGATCGACTGCCGCAGGACGTTCCGCATCTGGCGGTACAGGCGGTGGCGGTCGGCACCCGTCAGGTCGCTCGTCGACCGGCGCGGCTGCAGGCGGGCCCGCCAGAGGATCTCGTCGACCAGCAGGTTGCCGAGACCGGCGAGCACGGCCTGGTCCATGAGGGCGGGCTTGAGTTGCCGGCGTAGCCCTGCCAGGGCTTGGTCGAAGTCCTCGGCCGTTACCGTCCACGCGTCGGGCCCGAGCCGCGACAGGAGCGGGGCGAGCGCGTCATCGGCCTGGACGAGTCGGATGCCGTGCAACTTGCGAAGGTCGCGATAGCGCAGTTCACCTTCGGCGAAGCAGAAGACGACCCGGTCGTCGCGATGACGCGGCTCGTCGTGGATTCGGCCGGTCCAGACGAGACCGCCGGTCATGCCGAAGTGGAAGATCACGGTGGGATCGCGCGAGCGGTGCCTCTGGCCGGGCGTTCGCAGCGGCGCCATCAGCCATTTGCCGCGCCGGTCCGGGTGCGCGAACATCCGCCCACGCGTCGCGCCGTCAAGTGCTGCGCGGTTCGTGTCGCGGAGTACGCCAGGATCCTCGACCGTGACGGCCTGGATCCGGCGCCCGGTCGCGTGCTCGGCCAGAATTCTCCGGAACCCCTCGACATCAGGAAGCTCAGGCACTCCTCAAGCCTTCCACCCCCGCGCCGTCCTGCGCCGCACACAAGGGACCTCCGGGATGCCGACAACACCCGGGGCTTGTCGTCCCGGAGGCCCAGTGGCGTCAGGAGTCAGAACCAGTAGCGCCGGCCTCCCACCGGACGGCCAACCGCGCCGAGGATCCAGAAGATGACGCCGATGACGAGCAAGATCACTCCGATGGTCCACAGAATGGAGATTCCGAGGACGAACCCGAGGACCAGCAAGATGATACCGAGAATGATCACCGCACACCCCTTATGCGTTGGGGACGGGCCTCCGGGCTCTCGAGGCCCCGAAAACCACGTTAGGTGTTCTGCGGGTTCCCCGGGCGCGTTTGAGCTATACATAAACCTTCCTGGTAACAGAAAACGCCCAGGACTCGGCACTGCCGACGCATCAACCAGGACGAGCATCGGCAACTCCGACGTTCTTCCCGTCGTCGCCCTTATACCTTTTTCGACGCACGGATCAGCCGGGCCGCGCGTTCGGCGACCCGCTCGCGGAGCTCAGGTGGGTCGAGGATCTCGAAGTCGCCGGGAATCCGGCACACGAAGTCGACGAGCGGCGCCCATTCGACAGACCCGACCCGCAGGATCGACGTCTCCTCGTCACCGCGCTCGACGACACCGATGCTCGCCGGAAAGCACCGCACGGCCGTGTCGTAGTCGGAGTGCAGCAGGATCCGGGCCTCGATGTCGTACGGCGCGATCCCCGTCCCCTCGGCAACATGCCCAACGGGATCAGGCGGATCGTCGAACGTGTAGTGGTGCCCGGTGAGCGACGGCCCGGCCACCCGGTCGATCCGGAACGTCCGCCACGCGTCACGGTCACGGTCACGCGCGACGAGGTACCACCGGCGACCGGTGTGCACGATCCGGTACGGCTCCACCGAGCGCTGCGTCGCGCGGCCCTGATGGTCGGAGTAGGTGAACCGCAGACCTTCGCCCCGACGGCACCCGGTCGCCACCACGCTGAGGACGTCCGGGTCGACAATCGGAACCTGCGGCCCAGGAAGCCGGATCGTGCTTGCCTGCAAGGCCTTCACCCGTTCGCGCAGGCGTACCGGCAGGACATCTTCGAGTTTCGCCAGTGCCGCCGCCGCTGCTTCGTCGACGCCGGAGATGGTGGTCGCGGTGGTGCTGCGCAGTCCCACCACGATCGCCACCGCTTCGTCGTCGTCGAGCAGCAGTGGCGGTAGCCGTCCCCCGGCGCCCAGCCGGTAGCCACCACCGACGCCCGGGTCGGCATCGACCGGATAGCCGAGTGAGCGCAGCCGGGCGACATCGCGGCGGAGCGTGCGGGTGGTCACCCCGACCCGGGCGGCGAGTTCCTCGCCGGGCCAGTGCGGGCGCACCTGTAGCAACGACAGGAGCCGCAGGAGTCGCTCAGCGGTGTCCATGCTCGACTTGCTCGACCTGCTCGACCTGCTCGACTCTGACCACGGCGTTGTAGTCCGGGATCCTCGCCTGGGGCGAGCGTCGGGACCGGTCGAGCAGCACCTCGCCTTCCGGCCAGTGCACCTGGAGGTTGCCAAGAGCGATGGGCGCCCGGAGCACCCGGCCGGAGAGGGTACCGGCGTCGCTGCGCAGCACGATCGGATCGCCGTCGGAAACTCCGAGCCGGTCGGCGTCGTCGGGATTCATCAGGACCGCTTCGCGCTCGGCGCCGGTGAGGGCGTCCCTGCGTTCCTGCACCATGCTGTTGAACTGCTTGCCACGCCGGGTGGCGACGACGAACGTGCCATCCGGCCGGGACAGGTCGGGCAACCCGACCGTGGAGAAGTGTGCGCGACCATCGTCGGTCGGGAACTTCCAGTCCGCACACAGGTGCGGACCGCCGTACTGGACCGCGTCGCCGAAGGCGTTCAGCTTCTCTATCCCCGCGTAGAGCGGTACCGCGGCGGCGATCTGCCGCCGGAGGGCAGGTGTTCCGTCGAAACGGACCGCATCGGCGATCTCCGGACGGGTCCGCGCGGCCAACTCGCCGAAGATGCGGTACTCCGGCCACGCCTCCTCGATCCGTGGACCGCGGATCTCCGGGGAGAAGATGATGCGTCGTTCGGTAGACGTCTCGGTGACTCCGCCGACCATCTCGTACCTCGTCTGGGCTGGCAGCACCAGCACGGTCTCGGCCGGGTCGACCAGCATCTGGCTCGACAGGCAGATGTCGATGTGGATCCGCAGCGGAATGCGCGCAAGCGCTTCGTGACAGTAGTCCGGGTCGGGCAGCACCTCGAGGAAGTTGCCACCTGAGCTGATCAGCACGTCCAACTCGCGCCGGTGGGCGGCGTCGATCATGTCCGTCGCTGTCAAGCCAGGCTTGCTCGGGACTTCGAAACCCCACAGGTCGGAGAACTTCGCCGCCGCCTCAGCAGTGATCGGCTCTCCGCCCGGCAGGACTGTGGAGTACGCACCCATCTCGGCGCCACCCTGTACGCCGGAGTGCCCCCGGATCGGCATCAGGCCACACTTGTCCCGGCCGACGAATCCCTTCGTCAGGCCGAGGTTGATGAGTGCGCGTACGTTGTCCTCGCCGTGTTCGTGCTGGGTGACGCCCATGCTCCACACGAAGACGGCCGTCTCGGCATGGTGCAGCATCTCCGCGAGCGCGCGCATCTCCGCACGTGACGTGCCCGCCGTGGCTTCGAGGTCCTCCCAGGACTGGCCGTCCAGCGTCGCCACCAGGTCGGCGTAGCCCGTCGTGTGGTGGTCGACGAAGTTCCGGTCGATCCAGGAGTTGTCGATCATGTGCTTGGCGACACCGTTGAGAAAGCCGATGTCGCCGCCGACATTGATACCGAAGAACCGGTCGGTGATCTTGGTGCCGAAGACCGCGCTCTCGATGTTGGACGGCACCCAGTAGCGTTCCATGCCGGGTTCACGGTAGGGATTGATGCACACGATCCGGGTGCCGGCCTTCTTCGCGTGGTAGAGGTACTTCATCGCGACCGGCTGGTTGTTCGCGACATTGGATCCGACGAAGACGATCAGATCACTGCCGATCCAGTCGGAGTACGAACAGGTGGTGGCCGCGACACCGAGCGCCTCCTTGAGGCCGAACGTGCTCGGCGAGTGGCAGATCCGGGCCGCATTGTCGATGGAGTTGCCGCCGAGCGCCCGGATCGCCTTCTGGGCGGCGAAGTAGTTCTCGTTCGGCGTCCCGCGGCTCGTCAGGTAGGCGCCGAACCTGTCCGGGTTGGTGTCGCGGAGCTTGCCGGCCGCGAGGTCGAGCGCTTCGTCCCAGGAGATCCGGCTGAACCCGGGATCGCCCTGACGGCGGATCAGCGGGAACGGAATCCTGCCGAGCTCGCGCAGCCGGGCGCTCCGCATCCCGCCCAGCGCACCGGCGTCGGCGACGGTGGCCGCATAGAACGCCGGCATGGTGTTGAGCCGGAGCAGCCGGAGCCGGACGTTGCACAGATGGACCTCGCGCATCGTCCAGTCACGGATCCCCTTGGTGCCGAGGGCACAGCCGTCACAGGTGCCCTCACGCAGGATGCGCCACGCATAGCCCAGCTGGTCGCGGTTGTCCCCGATCGCCTTGGTGATCTCCCGGTAGTTGTTGGGCCGCCCTTCACCGATGCCCAACGGCTTCAGGCTGGCCCAGTTGGCGGGATCGATCCACTTCTCGCGCCTACGCATCGGCACTCCTCGGGCCTGGCGGCGGGAACATCGCCCTCCGAGGGTAGCTGGCCTCAGGTCGCGAACAGGCCCGGGGATCTTCGCGAGGAACGCGTACAGCCCGGCGCCCAGCAGCCCGGTCACGATGACGAACGCCGTGGTGTAGCGGTCCGGTCAATCGGGTGAGGTCGCGCATGAGCGACATTTGCCCCATGAGCCGGGTTTGTCGCGCCTCGGCCCGATCTCGCAGGTGGGGATTCGCCTGCATCGTGGTCGCGTTCGGAGATACCCGTGCCCACAAGCCAGCCAAGCGGGCGAAGGTCCCCCACAAATCCCCCCGCTCGCCTCTTCACTTGATCCGTCCCGTGCGGTGCCCTGAAGAGGCGAGGTGGTGCCGGATGGTGCCCAGATGCCTTGTGCGCCAAGCCAGGAGGAGAGGCGGTCGCAGTGACATCGTTGTCGAAACATGGATCGACACGTGGGAGTGGACTGTTCTCGCGGGTCGAGGAGGAGCTTCGCCCGAAGCCATTTCTCAGGCAGTTCACCGGCAGGCAGGCCATTCGCGTGGAGGACTACAGCGACGAGGGACAGTACGTACTGCGGGCGGAGTTGCCTGGTATCGATCCCACGAAGGACGTCGACATCTCGGTGGCGAACGGCACCCTGACCATGCGGGTCGAACGTCGCGAGGTGAAAAAGGACGTGAACCGCTCGGAGTTCCGCTACGGCACGTTCCAACGCTCCGTCCAACTTCCCCGTGGAGCTGACGAGGAAGACGTGCGGGCGACGTATGACAACGGGATTCTCGAGGTCCGCGTGGGCGTGAGAGACGGCGAAGAGCAAGCGCCGGCAAGACACATCCCGATCAGCAGAGGGTGATCCGAAGGGGGTCCTCATGACAAAGGCACGCGACATCATGCACGTCGGCGTCGAATGTGTCGGGGAGCACGAGACGCTGGACAACGCGGCGCGCCGAATGCGTGACCTCGACGTCGGCGCTCTCCCGATCTGCGGTGACGACGATCGACTGCAAGGAATTCTCACCGACCGCGACATCGTGCTGAAGTGTGTCGCCACCGGTGGCAACCCGGCCGACATGACCGCGGGCGAACTCGCGCAGGGCACTCCGCACACGATCGACGCCGAAAGCGACGTCGATCAGGTGCTCCACCTCATGGAGGAACACCGGGTCCGCCGGGTGCCCGTCCTGGAGAACCGCCGGCTGGTCGGGATGATCGCCGAGGCGGACCTGGGGCGGAATCTTCCAGAGGACAGGGTCGGTCACTTCGTCGAGGCCATCTGCGCCGACGCGTAGCGGCGCGATCGTGGCGCCGTCCACCAGGAGGAACCATGACCGAGGCCGCCATGCCCGGACCGCGTGAGGGTGAGACCCTCACCGGCGCAGCCAACGACCTTCTCGGCCGGCGACGCGTTCGGGACGTGATGACCTCGCGCGTCCTGGCAGTCGTCGCGTCGACGGAGGTCGACGCGGCCCTGCAGTTGATGGTCGGCGCCGGCGTCCACCATCTCCCGGTGATGGACAAGGGACGCTGCATCGGTCTGCTGCACGAGACCGACGTCGTGTGGCGGCTGGCTGCCTGGTCGCTGCACGGCCGGCCACCTGCAGCGGGCGACGTCGCCCGCAAGCCCGCGCCGGCGGTGTCGGTCGACCGGACCGTGAGCGCGGCGGCGGCGGAGATGTTTCACCGGTGTGGCGACGCCGTCGTCGTCAATGACGGGGATCAGATCGTCGGAATCCTCACCACGGACGACCTGCTGTCCGTCCTGGCACAGGAGCCCGCCGACTCCGAGCAATGAGCTGGACCTCACCCGACCGACCGGACGGTCCTATGCCGCGAGGATGTGTGCCCAGGTTTGGGTGAACCACAGCGCACCGTCGACGAGTACCGGGCGCATGCCGGTCGCCGGCCCGCCCGCGAGTTCGGCGGCGAACTCCTCCTCGATCCGCGCCACCGCGGCGCGCGGCGTCCCGGCCTGCTCCACCCACTGCCGCAACGGCCGGCGGACGTCGAGAACCTCGCTCCTGTTGACCTTTCGACCGTGTGCGGCCAACAGCCCGGCGATCGCGTCGACGGTGAGCATCGTGCCGTGGGAGGGGTCGCGGAGCCGCTCGATCCGGTCCGGGTCGCCGGGGACGTCCGGGCGACGCACCATGTCCGCGACCATCACCCGGCCGTCCGGTGCGGGGCGGCAGACCCGCGCCAGTTCGGCGACCAGCAGGGCGGGCGCCGCGACCTGGTGCAGCGAGAATCGCGTGACCACCAAGGTGAACGACGCGTCGACGAACGGCAGCGCCATCGCGTCGCCTTCCTGGAACACGATGTGGGACAGCCCTTCGGCATCGGCCTGCCGCTTGCCGGTCGTCAGCATCTCCGGGGTGATGTCGACCGCGCTCACCTGCCGGACCACCGGTGCCAGCGCCCTGGCCACCAGCCCGGTCCCACACGCGACGTCGACACAGATGTCGGCCGCCACCGGGGCCGCGAACTCCACCAGTTCACGCAGTCGGGACGTGAACGCCGTGTTCAGGTCTGCGTCTTCGAAGGTCGACGCCTGTCGGGCGAACTCCTGCTGCACCCGCCGGGTGTGGTCGTCCATGCCGAGACCCTATTCGACCGGATACCTGGAATTCGATCAGAGCCAGCCGGGCACGACGAAGATGAGCCACGTCGTGAGCGGGACGACGATCACCATGCTGAAACCCCAGCGCATCAGGCGCTTGTAGACGTAGTCCCGATGCTCCTCCGGCGTGTTCGCGACCGTCAGGGCGCCGCTGGTCGAGAACGGACTCGAGTCGACGACGGACGACGAGATTGCCAGCGCGGTGATCAGGCCGACCGCCCCGATGGAGCTGTCGCCGGTGAGGAACGGCACGGCGAGCGGGATCAGCGCACCGAGGATGCCGGTCGTCGACGCGAAGGCCGACACCGCACCGCCGATGAGGCAGATGATCAGCGCGGCCAGCAACGGAGCGCCGATCGTCGCCACCTCCTCGCCGAGCCACGTGATGGTGCCGATCGTCTCGAGAAGACTGACGTACAACACGATCCCGCACACCAACAGGACGGTCGGCCACGCGACCTGGCTGACGGCGTTCCTGGCGGAGTCGGGCGAGAGGAGCGTGAGGATCGCGGCGACGGTGATGGCGAGCATTCCGACGTCGAGGCTGAAGAACAACGCGCCGACGGTGAGGATGGCGAGGCCGACCAGCGTGAGCGCGCGGTCCCGGTCGAGCCCGATGTCCGCCGGCACTTCGTGTGTCTGCTGCGTACGTCCTGAGGTGAGGGTCGCCGTTGTGCCCGGCTCGCCGGCTGGCGCCGAGTGGCCACCGGCACCCGCCTCGGCGGGCGCGTCAGCCTCGGTGGCGCTGGGGTCGACGCGCCGGCCGAGCAGCTCACGACCGCCCCAGAAGAAGAACACGAACACGCTGATCGCGAGGTTGAAGAAGAACGACGCGAGGAAGAGCAGCGTGGGGTTGCCCGGCAGACCCGCCTTGTCGACAACGCCGTTCGTGATGCCGCCGAAGATGCTGATGGGTGAGAACCCGCCCGCGCTCGCGCCGTTGATGATGAGCAGGCCCATCAGGATCGGGTTGATCCTGTAGCGGACGGCGAACCCCATCCCGATGGGCGCGATGATCGCGACGGACGCCGGTACGACGGCGCCGATCGCGGTGAGGCAGGCCGTGATCCCGAACATCACCCATGGGATCAACCCCACGCGGCCACCGACCGCGCGGATGGACGCCTGGATCATCCAGTCCACGGTGCCGTTGCCCTTCGCGATGGCGAAGAGGAACGTGACGCCGACGAGGATCACGAACAGGTCGCCGGGGAAGCCGGCGAACACCGCGTCGGTCTTCTCCTCGAGGTCGGCGCCTTCGAGCACGACGATGCCGAGGAGGAACGCGGCGACGATGGCGAGGGCGCCGAGGTTGATCGGCCGTACGGTCGCGATCACGAAGATGACGGCGAGGATGAGGATCGAGATGAGTTCGACAGACATGTGAACCTCTCGGATCGGCAGTCGCGAGCAGTCGGGGGTAGCTCGCGGCGGCGAGCGTGCTTGTCCAGAATGCGAAATTCGACTTCCGTTCCGGGGAGTATGTTCTATCTCATATCGACCGTCAAGGGAGGATCCTCACGATGCCGACCGGTCGCCACTTCCTGCAGATCCCGGGTCCCACGAACACACCGGAGCGGGTGCTGCGGGCCATGTCGGCCCCGACCATCGACCACCGCGGTCCGGAGTTCGCCGCGTTGGGTACGGAGGTGCTGTCCAGCCTCGGCCCGGTCTTCGGTACGACGCAGCCGGTCGTCATCTTCCCGTCCTCCGGGACCGGCGCCTGGGAAGCCGCACTCGTCAACACGCTGAGCCCGGGCGACACCGTGCTGGGTTTCGAGACCGGTCACTTCGCGACGCTGTGGAAGGACATGGCACGCGACCTCGGCCTGGCCGTCGACTTCGTACCCGGCGACTGGCGGCACGGTGTCGACCCGGCGATCGTGGCCGAGAAGCTGTCAGCCGACACCGGCCACGAGATCAAGGCCGTCCTCGTCGTCCACAACGAGACGTCGACGGGTGTGACCAGCCGGGTCGCAGAGATCCGGCAGGCGATCGACGCGGCTCGGCATCCCGCCCTGCTGCTCGTCGACACCATCTCCTCGCTCGGGTCGATCGAGTACCACCACGACGCGTGGGGCGTCGACGTCACGATCGCCGGTTCGCAGAAGGGCCTCATGCTGCCACCAGGCCTGGGCTTCAACGCGGTGAGCGAGAAGGCACTCGCGGCCTCGGCCTCCGCCGGGTTGGCCAGGTCGTACTGGAACTGGCGGCCCATCCTCGAAGCCAACCGGCGCGGCTTCTTCTCCTACACGCCCGCCACCCATCTCCTCTACGGGCTGCGCGAGGCGCTGCGGATGCTTGCCGAGGAAGGGCTTCCCGAGGTGTACGCACGACACCAGCGGCACGCTTCGGCGACGCGAGCGGCCGTGCGGGCCTGGGGTCTCGAAGTGCTGTGCGCGGACGAACGCGAGCACTCCGGCGCACTCACCGCGGTCCTCGTGCCGCAGGACCACGACGCCGACAAGATCCGGTCGGTCATCCTCGACCGCTACGACATGTCGCTCGGCGCCGGCCTCGGAAGGCTGGCCGGCAAGGTGTTCCGGATCGGGCACCTCGGCCACTTCAACGACCTCATGCTCGCCGGAACCCTTGCGGGCGTGCAGATGGGGCTGGTCGCGGCGGGCGTACCGATCGATCCGTCCGGCATCAACGCCGCCCTCACCCGGCTGCAACAGCCATGACGGCTGCCGCCCGGGGCCCGGCCGGAGACTCGGGCCGAAATCTGGCGCCAAGCCTGGCAGCGGACCTGCCGCGTGAGCTCGCCGTGCGGCTCCGGCGCGACCTGGACGGCGAGGTGCGCGACGACGACTACACCAGGGCGCTCTACTCCCGCGACGCGAGCATGTACGCCATCACCCCGCTGTGCGTCGCCTTCCCGCGGCACGCGGGCGACGTGGCCGCTACGGTCGCGGTCGCGCGGACCTACGACGTGCCGGTGCTCCCGCGCGGTGCCGGCACGAGCCTGGCGGGGCAGACGGTGGGGCCGGGGCTGGTGCTGGATCTGTCGCGGCACATGACCCGCATCGTCGGCCTGGACGCCGAGGCCCGCGTCGCCCGCGTGCAGCCGGGCGTCGTGCAGGACCAGCTGAACCGGGCCGCCGCCGCGCATGGCCTGATGTTCGGGCCCGACACGTCGACCAGCAACCGCGCAACGCTGGGCGGGATGATCGGCAACAACTCGGCCGGCAGCGGATCCGTGCGCTACGGCATGACGATCGACCACGTCCGCGAACTCTCGGTTGTGCTCTCCGACGCGTCGACGGCACACTTCGCGCCGATGGACGAGCCGCACCGTGCCCGTCAAGCACGTCTTGACACGCTCGAGGGCAGCCTCTGTCGGGAGCTGCCACCGCTGCTGTCCGCGCACGAGTCCGCGATCGCGCGCGACTTCCCGGCGTACTGGCGACGCGCCGGCGGTTACCGGCTGGACCGGCTGGCGGCCGGACTCGCTTCGACGCCGCCGGCGTTCGATCTGGCGAAGTTCGTCGTCGGGTCGGAAGGCACGCTCGTCATCGCGACCGAAGCGCTGGTCGACCTCGTGCCGAAACCACGCCGCACGGTCATCGCCGTCGGCCACTTCGCCTCGACCATCGCCGCCGTCGAGGCGACCGAGGACGCGATGGCGTGTGACCCGTCGGCTGTCGAGCTGATGGACCGCACGATCCTCGACCTGTCGCGGGCGCGGATCGAGTACGCCGATCTCGCCACGATTCTGGTCGGCGATCCGGCGGCGCTGCTCTTCGTGTCGTTCACGGGTGATGACGAGGAGGAGCTGCTCGGCCAGCTCGACCGGCTCACCGCGCGGTGGTCGAGGCACGGCCACGGCTACCACACACTGCGTGCGGAAACCCCTGCCCAGCAGGGCGCGCTGCTCAAGGTCCGCAAGTCCAGCCTCGGCCTGCTGATGGCCGCCAGCAGCGGCACCCGACGTCCGCTGGCGTTCGTCGAGGACACGGCCGTTGCGCCCGAACACCTCGCTGCCTACACGAAGCGGTTCGCGGACATCCTTGACAAGCACGGCTTGACAGCCGGCTTCTACGGGCACTGCTCGGTGGGGTGCCTGCACATCCGGCCGTTCGTCGACGTACGCCTCCCCGAGCAGGTCGAGGCGATGCGCGCGGTCGCCGAGGAGGTGAAGGACCTGGTGCGCGAGTACGGCGGCGTCAACTCCAGCGAGCACGGCGACGGTCTCGCGCGCAGTGAGTTCAACCGCGAGCTCTACGGCGACGAGCTGTACGCCGCGATGCGTACGGTCAAAGGGCTCTTCGACCCGGACAACCGGATGAACCCGGGCAAGATCGTCGACGCCCCGGCGATGACCGAGCACCTGCGCGACGCCGCGTTGCCGCCGGCACCGACCGTCAAGACCCGCTTGACGTTCGACGTGGTGGGCGGCGGGATGCGGGACGCGGCCGACCGGTGCATGAACATCGGCCTGTGTCGCAAGACCGACGCCGGAACGATGTGCCCGTCCTACGTCGCGACCCGAGAGGAGGAGCACGCGACCCGCGGCCGGGCCAACGCGCTCGTCACGGCCCTCTCCGAGCCCGACCCCGTGCAGGCGCTCGGCGACGAACGCCTACACGAGATCCTCGACCTGTGCCTCATGTGCAAGGCCTGCAAGAGCGAATGCCCGCTCGGCGTCGACATGGCCGCGCTGAAGGCCGAGGCGGTCGCCCACCACCACGACCTGCATGGCACCCCCCTGCGTTCGCGGATCTTCGGTGCGATCCGCACGCTCAACCGGCTGGGCTCGGCGACCGCGCCGGTGTCCAACCTGGTGAACCGGATCCGCCCGTTGCGCCACCTGCTGGAGCGCACGCTCGGTATCACCGCGCGCCGCCCGCTTCCGTCGTACGACCGGCCATCCCTGGTCCGTTGGTTCCGCGGGCACGCCAGGCAAGGACCGGTTGACGCCGGACGGGGCGAGGTGACGCTGCTCGCCGACTCGTTCACCACCTACACCGAGCCGGCGATCGGACGGGCCGCGGTCGAGCTGCTCGAGCACGCGGGTTTCGTCGTCCGCCTGGAAGACAAGGGCTGCTGCGGCCGGGCCAGCTACTCCAAGGGCATGCTGGACGACGCGAAGCGGAAGGCCGCCGCCCTGGCCGAGCAGCTCGCGACCACCAGCGCACCCGGCTCCCCGATTGTCGGGTGCGAACCGTCCTGCATTCTGACGCTGCGCGACGAACACCGAAAACTCCTCCCCGACGACCCGCACGTGGCCGACATCGCCGGCAGGGTTCGACAGGTCGAGGAGCTGCTGGTCGAAGCGATCGACGCAGGTGCACTGCGGCTCGGCGACTCGTGGCTCGCCGGCCGGCGGATCCTCTACCACGGCCACTGCCACCAGAAGGCCGAGGTGGGTACGACGGCGACGATCGCCCTGCTGCGGCGAGTTCCCGGCGTCGAGGTGGTCGAGCTGGACGCCGGCTGCTGCGGGATGGCGGGCTCCTTCGGGTTCGAGTCCGAGCACTACGACCTGTCGATGACGGTGGGCAGCGACCGGCTGTTTCCCGCGATCGAGGCCGAGGCCGACCGGACCGTTGTCGCGGCAACCGGCGTGTCGTGCCGGCAACAGATCAGGCACGGCACCGACCGCGCGGCCTGGCACCCGCTCGAGCTCGTCCGTGCGGCCGTCCAGTAGCCGGCAACATGCACGTTTTCACCCACCGCACCGAACCGGGTTGTCGACAAGGCCGCCTGGGTTCACGAGCTCACCGCAGAGGTTGCGGCCGAGCACTGCCCAGTCGTTGTGGTTGGTGTAGGTGGTGTCGTTGATGCCGTCGGCCTTCGGGTGGAACCAGAGCTGGGTGAGCTGCTTTTCGTTGGCGAATGCGAGGACGGCACGCAGGTTCGAGTCCACTCCTTCTTCGAAGAAGAGATCGACGCCGTTGGCCGTCCGCCACACGTTGTCGAAGTACGTCGCGATGCCGACCCGCGGGGTCTTCACCACCCGGTTGGGCAGCCGTTCGACATCGACGTACGACATCATCGTCCGCACCACCGCGCTGCTGCCCGAGGAGTATGCGATGTGGAGCCGGCCGACCGCACTCGTCGGATCTGGCGGAACCCATGCCATCGCCGGACGGTAGTTCACCGCACTCGGATGCGTGTCGAGCAGGTCGGTGTTCTCCCAGCGGCCCGAAGGGGGTCGAGGCGCCACAGGTCGAGACGGTCGGACTCGTCCGCGAGCAGTGCGTAGATCCGGCGCTTGCCGGCCAGCGTCGCCTCCACGACTGCGGGTGAGAACCGGGAGTCGGCCGGCCGAGCCAGCGTGTCCCCGTTCGCCGCGACGAACGGCTGCGGGACCTTCCACTCGCCATGACGCGTACGCCGCTGAACGCGGTATTCGCCGCCCGGGTCGGTGTAGGCAAGGTAGACCGTCCCGCCGGATCCCAGCGCCAGCGAGGGACCGCCACGACTCGCGCTGCCGGCGAGCTTCTGCCACGGCGTCCGCCTGATGCTGCCGTTCTCCGCGATCAGCGAACGCTGCCACAGGCTGCCGTCGAGTCCGTTGGCGACGATGAGCATCTCCTCCTTGCCCGCGGTCCGGACCGTGACCGCGTCGGCCGCCGCCGCATCGGTCGGCAACGCCAGCGGCTTGCCACGCGACCAGGTGCCTCCGGCGCAGTCGCCGGGAGTGGGCTTCGGGCAGTTCCAGGTCGAGTCGGAGTCGGCGTACTTCAGGTCGCCGCCCCACGGGTAGATCATCTGCAGCTTCCCGTCGAGCCGGGCGAGCGCCGGTGGCAGATACGTGTAGGTGTAGGGAATCCGCACCTTGTTCCAGCGCGTGAACTCACAACCGCCACCGCCGAGCGCGAGGTTCGCGTACGCCCGCACGGTCGTCCCCACCGGTGCGAACTCGCCGTCGCGGTTCCAGTCGACGTGGCCGCCCGCGCGGTCGACGTCGTAGCCGTAGACGCTCTCGAGCCGGTCGAAGAACCCCGCCGAGGCGCCCTTCGCGACACCGGACTCCTTCAGCGCCGCGTTGTTGAGCGCGGGTCCGTCCGTCGTCGAGCCGTCCGCGAACCCGGCCTCGCCCGAGTCGAACGCGTAGTTCATCAGGCTCGGGTAGTTGGGCTTGCAGTTGACGTCCGGTTCGGCGCCGAGCAGGCCGCCGTGGCCGAGCCCGAGTGAGTGGCCCGTCTCGTGCGGCGCCACGAAGGAGCTGTTGAAGTTGTACGACGCGGTGAGGCCGAAGCCGGTCTGGCCGCCGCCGGTCCCGTAGCCCAGGGCGTACCGGAAGATTCCCCGGCGCGTCGGCTTCATCGCGGTCTTCCAGGCGTTCGATGCCGTGACTCCGACGTACGACCCGTCGACCTGGATCGCGTCGACCGCGGAGTAGCCACCCCAGTCGCCGTAGATCGTGGCGTCGTCGGCCGTCTCAGGCTCCTGCCCGGTGTCGAGGTGGACGGCGATACCTGTCTTGCCGTCGGGGTTACGCAGCGAGGCGGCGTGCGCGGCGCGCGCGGACGGGCTCGTGGTCAACGCGTCACCGTACTGGTCGGCGAACTTCCGGGCGACACTCGCCAGCATCCTCAGCTCGGTGTCGTCGTCGTTCTCCTGCTTCGTACGCCGCATGAAGTCGACTTCGACGAAGAGGTCCTTGTGCCGGGGGTTGGCGCCCCAGCGCGGAAGGAGGAGGCGTTCGGAAACGCCGTCGCGGGTCACCGTGCCGCCGACCGTCTCGAGGCCGTCGGAGATGCCGTCGCCGTCGCTGTCGCGCAGATCCGCGACCGACGCGCAGTCGACGCCAGGCACGGTGTCGGTTCTCCTCGCGCAGGTCCCCAGAGCGGCTTCCAACTCGCGGCCGAGACCGTCGCCGTCGGCGTCGGCAGCGTAGAGCGCGGCATCGTTGCGGACCAGGCGAGCGCGCTCCGTGGTGGTGCTGGTCGTGCTCGCGCTTGCGAGGACGACCGAGCGACTGCCGAGCGGTGCGTCCAGGACGAGCTCCGCGCCGGCAGCGCCGACGTCCCTGCGCTCGATGGTGCGTCCGTCGCGACCCAACAGGTAGAGCCGGTGCGCGGTGGACTTCACTCCCGGCAGCGGAACGCTGGTGATCTTCTCCCCACCACGAAGACTGGCGAGATAGGTCGGAGACCACCGACTGAACGTGACCGGCCGCTCCGAACGGAACTTCCCTCTCGTCGTCACGAGGGTCGCGCTACCTGCCGTCGCGCTCGAGGCCGCCCGGAGTACGACGTAGTAGGGCGCACGCAGCGGGGCGGTGTAGGTGAGTCGAGCCGCCTGTCCCGGTCCACTGTCGTCGTCCATGGCCACCTGCCGGCCGTTACGGTCCAGCAGGTGCAACACCGGGTCGGCGCCCGAGGACAGTCCGGTCGTCTCGACCGTGACCGTCTGGCCCTTCTTCAGGACGTATCCGACCTCCGTGACGCTGGACGGCTCGACCTCCCAGACCCGCGGAGCGCCCGCGGCCTCCGACAGCGCCGCCGAACTGGCCGTCGCTGCCGGCGCGGTCGCGGCGACGAGACCGGCGACCGCCAGTCCCCACAACCCTGCCCTGATGGAGAACATCGGACCCCCCAGAACCTTCGGTCGGGGCTGCGGTCAGCAGAACCCCGGTAGCGAGCGACGTGAAACCTCGGGTGGACTACGTCGGTCGCGACGTGACCGGTTCGCGGTTCCGGCAAGCACGCCTGAGGCCGGCGCCGGGGACTACCATGCAGGGCCCGGAGGGAGGCCGCCATGTCCAGCACCATGACGACCGGAGGTTGCCGGGGGCCGGCCCGGTCGATGACGTACGCACTGTCCACGGCCACACACGGTCTGCTCACGCAGCGACTCGCGCTCGACGGGCAGCAGTCGTGGACGGTCGAGAACCGCGGGCCGGTCTTCACCGTCATCGTGGACGGCGTGACGATCACCGGAGACGCGCCCGGCCTCGAGGTCGGGGAACCTGAGGTGACGCCCAGCGCTGGCGGGGCGGTCGACGAGCGGATCTCCTGCCGGTGGGCCTCGGGCGGAAGCCCTGACCTGGCGATCGACTGGCACGTCCGGCGCTACCCCGGCCTGCCCGTCGTGGAGACCTGGACGAGCGTCACCAACCGTGGTGCGCAGCCCGTCACCGTGGAACGGATCGACTCGCTGGGGCTCGCCCTGGCCGGCGGCGATCTCGACCTTCTGTCGCACACGAGCGGATGGGGACTGGAGTTCGACGGCGTACGGGAGAAACTCGCCGGTTCCCGCACGCTGGGCACACTGCGCGGGCGCTCGTCGGCCGACCAGCATCCGTGGTTCGGGCTGGTCCGCGCGGCCGACGGTGCCGTGCTGTGTGGCGGGGTCGCGTGGTCCGGGAACTGGGTCGTCCGCTTCGAGCAGGCAGAGGACCCAGCGAGCTTCGTCCTCACCGGGGGGTTGCACGACACCGGGTTCGCGACGGCTCTGGACGCGGGCCAGACGGTCACCGCGCCCCCTGTCGTCCTCGCACTGGGCTACGGCGGCGATCTCGACACCGCCTCCATCGCGCTGGCCCGAGCCGCGCGGGCGCACTGGATCCCGCGCTCCGCACTCGCCGACCGGCTGCCGGTCGAGTGGAACCACTGGTGGACGTATGAAGACCACAGCATCGACGAGGCCGTCTTCACCGCCAACACCGACGCCGCCGCCGAGCTCGGTGCCGAGGTGTGCACGCTCGACGCCGGGTGGTTCGGGCCGGCGGAGGCGACCTCCCAGTGGACCGACATCCGCGGCGACTGGGACCAGGTCAACACCGTGCGCTTCCCGTCGGGCCTGCGCTCGCTCGCCGACCACGTGCACGCACGCGGCATGAGTTTCGGGTTGTGGTGCGAGATCGAGGCACTCGGGCCGAAGGCCGCCGTCGCCACGCGGCGGCCCGACCTCCCCGCGCTCCGCGACGGCGAACCGCTCGGCTACGCCTGCCTGGGCAATCCGGCCGCGTGGGACTGGGCGCGCGAGACGCTCGACCGGCTGGTCCGCGTGCACGGCGCCGACTGGATCAAGCTCGATTTCAACCTCGACCCCGGCCTCGGCTGCAACCGCACCGACCATGGCCATGGCGCGCACGACGGGCTCTTCGCGCACTACACCGGCTACTACCGCCTGCTCGACGTCGTACGCGCCGACCACTCCGATCTCGTCCTGGAGAACTGTTCCTCCGGCGGGCTGCGGATCGATCTCGGCATCCTCCGGCGTACGCACCTCACGTTCCTCAGCGATCCGGACTGGCCCGAGCACGGACTACAGCTGCTGTGGGGCGCCTCGCTCATGGTGGCCCCGAACCAGTTGCTGCACTGGGGGTTCTGCGAGTGGTACGGCGACCACCGCCACCAGACGTTCGACCCGCGGGATCCGGCGCTCGCACCGCACCAGCTCGACTACTACCGGCGGATAGCGATGCTCGGTGGCACCGGCCTCTCGATCGGCCTGGTCGACCTGCCGGACTGGGTGCGCGAACGGCTCCGCGCGTCGGTGCGGACCTACCAGGAGCTCGTCCGGCCTTACGTGCACACCGCCGACCTGCACCGGCTGACCGCATCGCCGCGGCGGTTCGGGGAGGGCGAGCGGTGGGCGGCGGTGCAGTACGCCGTGCCCGACGACTCCGCCCACCTGGTCCTGGCCTTCCGGTTGCCGGGGTCGGTTGAACCGTCGCGGGCGGTCCGGTTGCACGCGCTCGACCCGGCACAGGCCTACGACGTGCACTGGCACGACGCCGACCGCCACGACGTGCGAACCGGCGAGGACCTGATGGCGCTCGGGCTCGAGTTCGCCCTGCCGGTGGAAGGTTCGGAGCTCGTCGAGATCAGGAGGCGTTGAGCGGTGGCTACGCCGACGATCGAGGCGGTCGACTTCTTCTATCTCGCCATGCCGGAGATCCGCGCGATCGGCGACGGCAGTCAGGACATGCTGCTGGTCCGCGTGCGCGCCGGCGGCCACACCGGTTGGGGCGAGTGCGAGGCGTCGCCGCTGGCCTCGATCGCGGGCCTGGTCGCGCCGATGTCGCACAGCGCCTGTCAACCCGTCCTTGCCTCGGTGCTGGGGCAGCCGCTGCGCGACGTGGCCGACATTTCTCGTATCTCCCAGCTGGTCAAGGCCAACAGCCTCGACCTGCTGCAGGCCGACCACACGCTGTCGGGTATCGAGATCGCGATGTGGGACCTGCTCGGTCGGCGGCTCGCCGCTCCGGTGTACGAGTTGCTTGGTGCCGGGCGGGCGTTGCCGAAACGTGCGTACGCCTCGGCGTTGTTCGGGGACACCCCCGAGGAGACGTACGCGAAGGCACTTTCCGTTGCTGGGCAGGGATTCCGGGCCGCGAAGTTCGGATGGGGTGCCTTCGGTCGCGGGACCGTCGAGGACGACGCCGCCCACATCCACGCTGCCCGAGACGGCCTGGGACCCGATCGGAGCCTGCTCGTCGACGCGGGCACGGTGTTCGGCGAGGACATCGACGCGGCGGCGCTGCGACTCCCCGCACTCGCGGACGCGCGGGTCGGCTGGCTCGAGGAGCCGTTCGTCTCCGGTGCGTTCGGTGCGTACCGCCAACTGGCGGCGATGACACCAGGGGTGCCGCTCGCCGCTGGCGAAGGTGCCCATGACCCACACCAGGCGATTCATCAGGTCGACCATGCGGGGATCGGGTACGTCCAGGTCGACACCGGCCGGATCGGCGGGATCGGACCGGCCGCGCGGGTGGCTGCGTACGCCGCCGAACGCGGGGTGCAGTTCGTCAACCACACCTTCACCTCGCACCTGGCACTGTCGGCCTCGCTGCAACCGTTCGCGGGGGTGAGGGACGCATCGTTGTGTGAGTACCCGGTGGAGGCGTCCGCGTTGGCGATGGCTCTGACGGCCGATCACCTGCTCCCCGATGCGAACGGCGAGATCGTCGTGCCGGCAGCGCCGGGACTGGGGGTGAGCGTGCAGCCCGACGCCGTACGCCAGTACCTCGTC
The DNA here is from genome assembly GCF_040196095.1 of Actinopolymorpha sp. B17G11. Classification (NCBI taxonomy): domain Bacteria; kingdom Bacillati; phylum Actinomycetota; class Actinomycetes; order Propionibacteriales; family Actinopolymorphaceae; genus Actinopolymorpha; species Actinopolymorpha sp. B17G11. The sequence goes on along the minus strand of NZ_JBEFTW010000034.1, from coordinate 59,240 downwards.
GACGCCGAGATCCGGGTCGCCGGCAGGACGCTCTACCAGACGCCGGAGTTGTAGCCGGTTCGCGGCCGGCGTGGCAGGGCCCGCGGCCGGCGTGAGCGGCCGGCGGAGCGGGTCGGCCACGCCAGCCGCGGTTCATGATCAAGAGGCACGAAACGGGGAAAATGAGCCCGAAATTGCCAGGTTTCCGCCTCTTGATCATGAACCATGATCTCGGGACGGTTCGCCGGTGTTCGGGGGCAGCCAGTGGTCGGGGCTTGTCGGTGGTCGGGGGCATGATCGTCTCTGTGTCGCCACCACACCGGCCGGACCAGGCGGTTCCCGCATACCTGGCGGACCAACCCTTCCTGCTCCGGGAGGCACGACAGCTCGGACTGTCCGAGGACGTTGTGCGCGGTCAGCGGTTCCGGCGCGTGTTTCGAGGCGTCTACGTCGGCGCAGGTACCCCCGACTCCGTACGGCTCCGTGCTGGGGCCGCGCGGCTCCTGCTCCCTGACGCGGCTGTCTTCAGTCACCACACCGCCGCACAACTAGGCGACCTTCCGGTCCCGGACGAGCCGGCGATCCATGTGACCCTCCCCCAGGAGCTGCAGCGGCGGCGAGTCCCTGGCATCGTCACGCATCGGTCCCTGTCGGTCACCGCGCGGTCGTTTGCGGGGTTCGCGGTGACGACACCGGAGCGGACCTTCCTCGACCTCGCGAAGCAGCTTTCCCTTGTCGATCTGACGGTTCTCGGCGACGCGATGGTGCGGCGACACTTCACGACCGCCGAGCGCCTCCGTGAGGCTGCCTCCGCTGCCAACGGCCGCCGTGGCGTCCCGCTCGCCAGGAAGTCGGCGGCTCTCGTGCGCCCGCGGGTCGACTCGCCGATGGAGACCCGCGTACGCCTGCTCGTCGTGCTCGCCGGCCTGCCCTGCCCCGAACCAGGCCGCGAGATCCTCGATGAGTACGGCCAATGGGTCGCGACCCCCGACCTGCTGTACCGCGCACAGCGGATCGCGATCGAGTACGACGGTGAACTGCACTACCGGCGCCGGTGCAAGTGGCGACAAGACCTCAGCACTCGCGACCTGCTTCGCGAGATGGGCTGGCACGTCATCGTCCTCACCGCCGAGGATGTCTTCCGGACGCCGTTGCACACGCTCCACCGTATCCACGACAGCCTCGCGGGTCGTGCCTATCCACGACTTCCGGCCACCCTCGACCCGCGCTGGGAGCAGCACTTCCCGCCACGGTTCGACACACTCAGCGCCTGACAGCCGCAGCATCCGACAGCCGCAGCGTCCGAGACCCGCGCTTCCGACGCCCGCAGTGTCTGACACACCAACACCCGGAGGAGCGCCCGACTTCGGTGACGTCGGCGGCGACGGGCCCGACCACCTTCGAATGCTCGACTGGATCGTCGACACCCTTGTCCGCGTGATCGACGAGACCCACGTCGACCACTTTCTGGCGCATAGTTGATCGACTGTCCGGGTACGCCTGCATGAGCACGCCCCACGTCTTCGAGGAGCACCTATGACGTCGGACGACACCATGCAGCGCTGGGGCGCCGGAGTGATTCCGTACGCCGAAATGGGTTACTGGCAACCCGACTACGTGCCGGAACCGTCCGACATCCTGGCGGCGTTCCGCATCTGTCCCCAGCCTGGCGTCCCGCCCGAGGAGGCCGGCGCGGCGGTCGCCGGTGAGTCGTCGACGGCGACGTGGACGGTGGTCTGGACCGACCGGCTCACGGCGTACGACCGCTACCAGGCCAAGTGTTACAAGGTCGAACCGGTCCCGGGCAAGGAGGGCGAGTACATCGCCTACGTGGCCTATGATCTCGACCTCTTCGAGGAGGGGTCGATCGCGAATCTCACCTCCTCGATCATCGGCAACGTGTTCGGCTTCAAGGCGTTGAAGGCACTGCGGCTGGAGGACATGCGCATTCCGCCGCATTACACAAAGACGTTCCAGGGGCCCGCCCACGGCATCGTGATGGAACGCGAGTACCTCAACAAGTACGGACGCCCGCTCCTCGGCGCCACGGTCAAGCCCAAGCTGGGGCTCTCGGCCCGCAACTACGGCCGAGTGGTCTTCGAAGCGTTGCGCGGTGGGCTGGACTTCACCAAGGACGACGAGAACATCAACTCCCAGCCGTTCATGCGGTGGCGGGACCGTTACCTGTTCTGCATGGAGGCGGTCAACCGCGCGCAGGCCGAGACCGGGGAGATCAAGGGTCATTATCTCAACGTCACGGCCGCGACGATGGAGGACATGTACGAACGCGCCGAGTTCGCGAAGGAACTCGGCAGCGTCATCGTGATGATCGACCTCACCATCGGCTACACCGCGATCCAGTCGATGGCGAAGTGGGCCCGCCGCAACGGCATGATCCTCCACCTGCACCGGGCGGGCCACTCGACCTACACCCGGCAGAAGACGCATGGGGTGAGCTTCCGCGTCATCGCCAAGTGGATGCGCCTGGCCGGTGTCGACCACATCCACGCCGGTACGGTCGTCGGCAAGCTGGAGGGCGACCCCAACTCCGTCGCGGGGTTCTACGACACGTTGCGGCTCAACCACGTCGAGCCCGATCCGGTCAAAGGCCTCTATTTCGAACAGGACTGGGCCTCGATGCCCGGCGTCATGCCGGTCGCGTCGGGCGGGATCCACGCCGGCCAGATGCACCAGCTGCTGCACCACCTCGGCGAAGATGTCGTACTCCAGTTCGGTGGTGGCACCATCGGCCACCCGATGGGAATCGCGGCCGGCGCCGCCGCCAACCGCGTCGCCCTCGAAGCGATGATCAAGGCCCGTAACGAAGGCCGCGACTATCTCGCCGAAGGCGAGGACATCCTGCGCGACGCCGCGAAGCGCAGCCATGAGCTCGACGTCGCGTTGACGACCTGGGGCGACATCAGCTTCACCTACGAGTCGACCGACACGCCCGATGTCGTCGAGACGCCCACGTCGGTGTGAGGGAAGGCCAGTCCATGCGGATCACCCAAGGCACGTTCTCCTATCTGCCCGACCTCACCGACGAGGAGATCTCCAAGCAGATCCAGTACGCACTCGACCACGACTGGGCGCTGTCGGTGGAGTTCACCGACGATCCGCACCCCCGCAACAACTACTGGGACATGTGGGGCCTGCCGATGTTCGACATGAACGACGCGGCCGGCGTGCTGTATGAGGTCAACGCCTGTCGCAAGGCCTACCCTCAGCGCTACATCCGGGTCAACGCCTACGACTCCCGGCCGCACCGGCAGACCACCGCGCTGTCGTTCATCGTCAACCGCCCCAGTCACGAACCAGGCTTCCGGGTCGAGCGTCAGGAGACAGTTGACCGCAGGATCCGTTACACCCTTCATCCGTACGCGGCAGACCGTCCTGCCGGCGACCGCTACGTCTCCACGACAGGCAACGGCCACGACGGCCACCCGCCCGCGGCTCCCGGCTGATGACCGCCGGCGACGCGCAGGAGCGCCCCAGCTTCGGCATGCCGACACATGGCGTGTCGCCGGCGAAGCCTGGCGACACAGGCGATCGTGAGGCGACTCCGCCGCCGCGACTTCCCGCCGACGCCAAGGTGGACCTCGCCGCCGAGCGTCAGGCCTCGGGCATCGACGAGATCCTCGACACGCTCGACCAGGAGCTTGTCGGCCTGGCGCCGGTGAAGACCCGAATCCGCGAGATCGCCGCGCTGCTGCTGGTCGACCGGGTCCGCCAGCGTTTCGACCTGAGCGCGTCGCAGCCCAGTCTGCACATGTCGTTCACCGGAAGTCCGGGCACCGGGAAGACCACGGTCGCCCTCCGGATGGCCGAACTGCTGCACCGGCTCGGCAGCATCCAACGCGGCCACCTCGTCGCCGTCACCCGCGACGATCTCGTCGGCCAGTACGTCGGCCACACGGCACCCAAGACCAAGGAGGTCATCAAGCGCGCCATGGGCGGCGTGCTGTTCATCGACGAGGCCTACTACCTGTACCGCGCCGAGAACGAACGCGACTACGGCCAGGAGGCGATCGAGATCCTCCTGCAGGTCATGGAGTCCCATCGCGATGATCTCGTGGTCATCCTCGCCGGCTACAAGGACCGGATGGATTCGTTCTTCGGCTCCAACCCCGGTATGAGCTCGCGGATCGCCCATCACCTCGACTTCGCCGACTACGACCTCGACGAGCTGGTGGCCATCGCGCAGCTCATGTTGAACAAGGAGCACTACCGGCTCTCCGACGCCGCCGAGGCGGTCTTCCGCGACTACCTCCAGCGCCGGATGCGCCAGCCTCGTTTCGCGAACGCCCGCAGCGTCCGCAACGCACTCGAACGCGCCCGGCTCCGACAGGCCAACCGCCTCGTCGCCGCGACCGGACGTACGTACCACAAGGACGATCTGATGCGGTTCGAACCCGACGACTTCCTCGCCAGCCGCGTCTTCACCGACCAGCCGGGCTAGCCGGGCTAGCCGGGATAGCCGCGCCCGCCGACTCGGCCGTACGCACGACATCGCGCAACATCATCTCGTAGACGAGTCCGTGGAACGGTTTGAGGAGCCACCAGTACGCGTGCCCGGCCAAGCCGCGCGGGACGAAGACCGACCGCTCCACCAGGCGCCGTGATGTTCCGTCGTCGTCGATCTGTAGTTCCAGCCAGGCGTTGCCGGGCAGGCGCATCTCGGCATGCAACCGCAACAGCCGATCCGGCTCGCGAACCTCGACCCGCCACCAGTCCACCCGATCACCCACCCGCAGCCGATCCGGGTCCCGCCGGCCGCGACGCGCGCCGGTTCCGCCGGCCAGCCGGTCCACGAGGCCACGCAGTTGCCACGCGACCGTCGTGTGGTGCCAACCACGGTCGCCGCCCATTCCCTCGATGGTCGACCACAGCACATCCCGGGACGCCTTGACCGGCCGGCTGTGCTGCTCGACGTAGAGACTGCCACCGGACCACGCCGGGTCGGTCGGGAGTGGATCGCTCGGTGTGGCGACGGCCGCGTCCGCGGCTGACGACCATCCGAGTGCCACCGCGAGCCCGCGAGTCCGTTCCAGGGCAAGGGATGCGGCCGCGTCGAAGCCGAGGCGGCCGCCCGGTGGTTCGCCGAGGTGACCGGCGATGTCGTCGTCGTGACAGACCACCTCATACCGCAGTGACGCGACCAGCGGTTTCGCGATCCCCTTCGGTACGGGCGTCACCAAACCGACCCAGTAGCTCGACAACTTCGGCGACAGCACCGGCAGCGGCACGATCCACCGACGCCGGAGGCCCTCGATCGCCGCGAATCTCCGCATCATCTCTTCGTACGTGAGGATTTCCGGACCGCCGATGTCGAACGTTCGGTTGGTCTCGGGCGGCAGCCGGGAACACTCCGCGAGGTACCACAACACGTCTCGGATCGCGATCGGCTGGATCCGGCTGCGTACCCACCGAGGCGTGGTCATGACGGGCAGGCGTTCGGTGAGGTACCGCAGCATCTCGAACGACGTCGAACCCGAACCGATGATCACCGCCGCCCGAAGGGCGACCGTCGGCACGCCGGACCCGAGGAAGATCTGCCCGACCTCCTCCCGCGAACGCAGATGCGGGGACAGCTTCGCCGCTCCCGTGGGAATGATCCCGCCCAGGTACACGATCCGCCCGACGTGCGCCCGCTCGGCCGCACGTGCGAAGCGGGTCGCCGTTCTGCGGTCCCGTCGTACGAACCGGCGTCCCTTCCCCATCGCATGAATGAGGTAGTACGCGGTGTCGACACCGGTGAGGGCCCGGGCCAGAGTGTCGGGGTCGTTGGCGTCACCCTCGATGACCTCGACGTCGCCGAACCACGGGCGTTCGTGGATCCGGTCGGTCGACCTGGTGAGGACGCGCACCTGCGTGCCTCGGTCCACCAGCTCCGTCACCAGCCGCCCGCCCACGTAGCCGGTCACTCCGGTGACGAGGGTCGTCGCACGGGTGGGAGACGTGGACTGGGTAGACGTGGACTGGGCCGAGGTGGCGGGGGCCATGACTCGTCCGGCGTCTCTACCGGGCCGCCGTCAGGAGGTGGTAGAGCAACACCAGCTGGGTGATGGCGAGGGCCTCACTGCGGTCACCGTTACCGAGGTCGCCCAACATCTCCACCGGCTCGCCGCCTTCCAGACCGAGCCGCGACCAGATCGCCTTCTGGACAACCCGGCTCTCCTCACGCGGCACATAGCCGTGCACGTGCAGCGCGTCGACCGGCAGCCCGTCCTCATCCCTTGCCAGGCTGAGATGAAGCGCACGCTGGTCGCTCTCGGCAAGGATCCGGCGCAGATCCGGATGCCGGATCGTCGGGCGCAACATCAGCTCGGCCGACAACGGCGTTCCCGGTGGGTCGTACCTGCCCGCCACGGGCGCGAACCGGGCGACGAGATCAGCGACGGCGCGCTGTGGACGGATGAAGGCAGCGGACTCCGGCTCGCGGCGTTCCAACTCCGCGTGCACCTGTTCGACTCCGTAGCCGCGTTTCTGCGTGTCCCGCTTGATCTTCCACTGCCGACGGATGTCCTCCGGCGGGTCGAGATAGACGGTGATGTCGAAACACGCCCTGGTCAGCCTCGAGTGCAACGGCAGCAGGCCTTCGACGATGACGAACTCCCGCGGCTCGACGAGCTCGGGCCTGGCCAGCTGGCCGGTGTCATGGTCGTACACCGGTTTGAGGATCGGCTGCCCGGTCGCGAGGAGCTGCAGGTGCTGCTCCATGATCTCGACATAGTTGCATTCGGGATGCAACGCCGTGAAAGGGAGGTTCTTGCGTTCCTGCCGGTCGTACCGGTGATAGTCGTCGACACAGATCCGGGTGACGCGTTCGGGACCCAGTGGGTTCGCGAGTCCCTTGCTGAGCGTGGTCTTTCCCGCCGCACTGTCGCCGGCGATGGCCAGCATCGTGGGTCGTCCCGGGCCCGCCTGGTGACGCCCACGCTGCATCCGAATCAGCTTGTGCGGCATGTCGTCTCCTCCCCCGTGAGCCATGACAGACGACGGCCGACACCACCGAATGTACGTTCCTACGCGGGCGTTGGGACATTTCGTCCCTCGGCCACAGGCCTGCGCCGCCACGGCTTGCACTCGACCATAGGCCAGGACGGATGGGACCGGATCCCCCGCGCGAGGGTGCCCACGGGGTAGGGGTCCTCGGTAGTCCCGTGTCACTCGTTTTCCATTCGGGCTCGCAGCCACGCTCATACGCTCATCTCATGGGCAACCAGCCGCTTCGGCTTGTCATGGTTGACGACCATGAAATGGTCCTCGAAGGGTTGAAAGCCCTTCTCGCCCGGTTTCGTGGGCGGGTACGCATCGTCGCGCAGTCGGTGAATGCCGACGACGCGGAGCCGTTGATCGCCGCGCTGGATCCTGACGTCGTGGTGTCAGACGTACGCCTGCGCGGGTCGGCCAGCGGACTCGATCTGTGTCGACGCCTGGTCGAATCCGACCCGGGACGGCGCGTGGTCCTGCTCAGTGCGTACGACGACGAGCAGTATCTTTTCCAGGCACTCCGGGCAGGTGCGGCGGGTTATCTGTTGAAATCCATCGACCGGGAGGAACTCGTCAGGCAGCTCGAACGTGCCGCAGAAGGCGAAACCGTCGTTGATCCCAGCATGGCCGGCAGAGCGGTCGCCGCGGCCGCCCGGTTACAGGCCGGCGAATTCTGGCCGGGCGCCCATCTGAGCCTCACCCAACGCGAAAGCGAAGTTCTCGCCCTGGTTGTCGCGGGACTCTCCAACCGGGCCATCGCAGGCAAGCTTGTCGTCGGTGAGGAAACCGTCAAGAGTCACGTCCGCGGGATCTTCCGCAAGCTCGACGTGAACGACCGTGCAGGTGCCGTCGCGGTCGCGCTCCGCGAGGGGATCTTTCAGTGACTGCGCCGCTCGTCGACATCATCGAGGTGGCCTCGTCGGGGCTTTCGCTGGAGGACCTGGCCCCGCGGATGGCGCCACTGATCGCTGCCGCGACCGGGACCGACGCATGTCTCCTCTTCGCATTTGACGACCTGGATCTCGAAGCCTCACAGCCTGTAGGCGCCGGACGCCACGCCGGGGGGCTCGACGCCGCCTGGCAGTGGTTGACGCTTCGCGGAGCGACTCCACCGTACGACCGAGGGGTCGGACGGGTCAGGATCCGGCTCGGCGAAGCGCTGCCGGACGCCGGTCGGGAGGGCCTGGATCCTGATGGTGAGGCGTACATGTCGATGGTCTCGGTGCCGATGACGAGTTCGCCGGGCGGCGTTGTCGGCGCGCTGAGTGTCTATACGCGGCCCCGGCGCAACTTCACCGATGGGGACATCCGGCTGCTCACGTCGATCGGCAGCCTGATCGCCAGTGGAACTCATGCCGGCCACCTGCGGCGCCGACTCGCTGCTCGCGAACGCGCCCACGAACGCTTCACCGAGCAGGCGATCGCTGCGCAGGAAGCGGAACGGCGCCGACTCGCCGCCGACATCCACGATGGCATCACCCAGCGCCTCTGCAGCCTCCGATTCCACCTCGACGCCGCTGCTGACGCGCTGACCGCGGAGCCGGCATTCGCGTCCGAGCAGTTGGTTGTCGCGCGTACGCTCGCGCGCCTCACGCTGGACGAGGCGCGGGCGGCCATCAACGGCCTGCGACCACCCGTTCTGGACGACCTCGGCCTCGCCGACAGCCTTGCCAGCCTGGCCCGGTCGATAGCGGGGATCGAGGTCGTCGTCGACGTCGACGAATGCGCGCTCCCCGAGCATGTCGAGATCGCGCTCTACCGCATCGCGCAGGAAGCGCTGCAGAACGCGGTCAAGCATGCAGACGCTTCGACCGTCCGGCTCCAGCTACGGCGTACCGGCGAAGACGTGGCACTGGTGGTCGCCGACGATGGCCGGGGCTGGGATGAAGCTGGACAGCTATCGTCTGGCAACGGGCGGGAACCGCGAGCCGACGGTGGATATGGCCTGCGGAGCATGGCCGAACGTGCCGAGCTGATCGGTGGTCGGCTTTTTGTGGTTTCGCGAGTCGGCGAGGGTACGACGGTGACCGCGCGCGTCTCCCTCACGTGACCGGAGCCAGGGCGTCTCCACACCGCACCCACGAGCCTCGCCTCAGAAGGGCGTGCTGTCGGCGGGTTCGGTTGGGTCGGCGCTGGGTGGTGATGAGGGTTGGACGGTGTAGGTGTGGCCGAGGGGGCTTTGGGTGGTGAGGCGGCCGGGTTGGTTCTGGGTCCACCACCAGCCGGCTTCGTGTTTCGCGCGGTGGTGCCGTCGGCACAGGGGTGCGAGGTTGCAGGCGCAGGAAGGTCCGCCGAGGCGGTGTTCGATGGTGTGGTCGAGGTCGCAGGCGATCGCGGGTCTGGAGCAGCCGGGCTGGCTACAGGTGCGGTGCATCGCTTGGATGAGGCGGCGTTGGGTGGCAGTAGGTTTGTACCGTCGGCTGCTGGCCTGGTGGTAGACGACTTTGCCGTCGACGGTGACGGTGCGGCAGTACTCGAACCCGCCTGCTGCGGCTTTCTTGATGTCGTTGATCACCTGGGGGGTGACCGCGCCGAACCCGGCGAGTTCTCCCGCACGTGATTCCAGTCCGAGCCAGGTCTGCAGGTCGGCGACGAGTTCGATCCTGCCGACCAGCTGCTCATCACCGGCCTCGACACGATCCCCGCCGTCACCCGGATCATCCAGGTCCACCTCGGTATCGCGACCCAACCCGCCCCAGCCACCTGCACCGCCAGCGTCGCCGCCCGGGGCAGGGTCGTCACACAAAGGTGGATTGCCGTCGGGTCTGCCGCCTCGTCGCCGCCGCTGGTGGACGGCGCGGCGTTTCCGGTGGCGGGTGGGCCCTCGCCCTGGGCGGGGATGTCGGAGCCGGTAGGGGTGGCTGTGTCATCGTCACGTTCTGCTGTGGCCGGGTGGCGGCCGCGGAGTAGGTCGAGGTAGACGTCGGCTTCGATCTGCGCCAACGTCCGCACATCACCACCGGCCCTGATCCGCTTGGCTGCGGCCTTGATGAACACCCTCGCCGCGGCGGTCCCCGCCAACGGCAGGTCCCGACCCTCGATCGTCCCCGTCCCGTACACACCGGCGCCGAACCGGACCCGCCGACCCTGCTGCGCTTCTTTGCGCCGCGCCTCGACACCATCGGGGTCGAGTTCACACACCTTGCGCCGCAGCCGCCGCACCAGCTGCGCCCGCGTCAACCCTGACGCGCCAGCGTCAGCGGCGAGGATGAACGCCTCCGCCACCCCCGCCAACTCCGGGGCGAGCCAACTCGTCTCATCCGCGATCGACCGCGCCTTCCCCACGCTGATCCGGCCAGCCGTCAGCGCCGCACGCGTCAACGGCAACCGCTCAGTCAGCTCGAACGCGAACGACAACTCCCGATCGGCCGACCCCGGTGACATGCACAACGCCGCACCCACCTCAGCCGAGGCGAACTCACCGAAACACCGATCCAGCTCGGGCGGCGAATCCGGCTCACACGCAGGCGAACGCGCCACATGCGCCATCACCTCGTACAACCGCGCCGACGCCCACGACACCTGCCGCTCCCACGCCGCCATCACCAACACCCGCACATGACCATTCACCGCCGCAGTGTCAATCCCGGCCAACACCGCACCAAGCTCAGCACCCGGCGCCGCCGAAGCCAACACCGAGAAATCCGGATCCCCACGACGATCGAACATACAAGCGATTCTACCATTAATAGGTCACCACTGCCCCTCCAGAACAGCCTTGTTTTCAACGGATTCATCCACTACCTGCCAACGACAACGAGCACGCGAGACCCGCCAGCACCAGCGTCAAGACCGCCTCTCAGGAAGGTTCCTGCGCACCGCCCCCATCGCGGGACCAGCAGGAGCAACGGCAACAGAGCAACGGCGCTGCAACGGTGCCTGCGAGGGTCCAATGCCCATGCGGGTGGGCCTTTTCTACGGCGGCCAGGCGGCGGTCCTGGTAGGGATCGCCTTCGAGGTCTGGCCGGCGACACTGCCGGAGTGGATCGCCGGACCGGCCGCGCGCAACAGCGAAGCCCTGCTGCTGGCGATGCTGCTCGCCGCCTGGATCGAGTTCGCCCGACCACACCTCGTCAGCCGGCCCGCCCGCCGGCGCTGGGTGGTCACGACGGCGACAGCGGCCGCGTGCCTGCTCGCCGCGACAGTTCTCCTCGTGGGCGACCTGCCGAGCCGCTTCCGTACCCTCAACGAGCCGTTCCTCGTCGCCGCCGTCCTCATCCCGGCGCTCCAGGCGCGGCGGCCACCTCCGGTGCGGGTCGCCGTCGGCATCACCCTCGCCACGCTCGTGATCGTGGCGGCCACCAGCCAGACCGCGCCCGTCATCCACCTGGCGGAGGCACTTGGTGTCCTGGTCCTCGCACCCATCGGCCTGTGGGTGGTCGACCAGTCGATCGTCGATCCGGGAGCGCGGCCGTCGCCTGCCGCACTCCGCGTTGGTTGGTACGCGGGCCTGGTGGTGACGCCGATCCTGTTGTCGCTTCTCGCGTCCCGCCCAGTCGATGGGTTGGTGGGTGAGATCGCGGGCTATGGCGTACGCACGATCGAGGCGTTCGGGTGCATGCTGCTCGTCCAGCTGTACTTCACCGTCGGGCGCCGCGAGCGGGTGACCAGCGGCTCAGTCCGCGAGGATCGCGGTGGCGGCGATCTCGACCCTCATCTTCGGATGACCGAGGCGGCTGACCACGACGGCGGTCCAGATCGGCGCGTGGGTGGGGATACGGGCGCGGAGCTCGCCGCTCATGCTCCCGAACTCGTCGTCGTCGAGCTGGGTGTGGTACGACTGCAGGCTGATCACGTCGGTCCATGACGCCCCCGCGGTACGCAGCGTGCGTTCCACATTGTCGAACGCCTGCACGATCTCGTCGTGCCGGCCCTCCGGGAACTCCCCGTCGTCGGACCACCCGCCCTGCCCCGCGGTCTCGACGCGGTTGCCGACCCGTACCGCCTGCGAAGAGTAGCGGCGGGCAAGCTGGGCCTCGCCGTAGCCGGGTGTCACGAAGAACTCCGGTCGTGTCATCTCACTCCAGCCCTGTGGTGCGACAGCCGCCACGCGGACCTCGACATGCATGCGCGGTCCGAGCTTGGGCAGGCCGACCCTCGTCCAGATCGGTGCATGCGACGGCATGCGGGTGCGGAGTTCGGCGCTCATCACCGCGTCGACCTCGGCCTCCCAGTCGCGGTCGATGGCGTGGTACGAATGCACCGCGGTCACGTGGTCCCACGACGCGCCGGCGCCTGCCAGAACGCTCGCTACGTTGTCGAGTGCCTGGACGACCTCACCCTGCACCGTCGGCGGGTAGTCGCGGGTCCTCGTCCAGCCGCCCTGGCCGGAGGTCTCGATCGTGGTGCCGAGCCGTACGGCCTGGGCATAGGCCGACGACCCCAGCTCCGGGTCGGCCGGATCCGGGAACTCCGGTCTACGCAAGTCCCGGGCGCCAGGCGCGTCCGACCCATGCACATGGGGCCCACTCTCCGGCTCGACGGCGTCCGGACCAGCTGGCGGCGTCAACCGGCGCTGCCGTACGGACGGGTGATGATCTCGAGGAAGTGACCGTTCGGGTCCTCCCAGTAGACGCCCCGGCCGCCGTCGTTGGTGTTGAACTCCCCCGGCCGGCTTCGTCCCGGGTCAGCCCAGTAGTCCAGCCCGCGCTCGCGGATCCGGCCGAAGATCTCGTCCCACTCCGACTCCTCGACGAGGAAGGCGTAGTGCTGCGGGTGCACAGGCCCGTGGTCGTCGGCGAAGTCGAGCGACACGTCGTTGGAGACCTGGACGACCATGAACGGCCCGTACGAGGTGGGTGCGTCCAGGCCGAGAATGTCGGCAAGGAAGGCGGCGGACTCGCGCTTGTCCTTGGCGTGGACGATGGTGTGGTTGAACTGGACCGGCATCGTGGCTCCTCCCCATGCCCAGACATCTTCGGGGATGTCCAGAGCGTCTCACGACCTTGACGACCTCGACCGCGACGAAGCCCGCGACCTCGCCAAACGGCTGCCGGACACCCCCTAATCCTGCCCTGCGTGGTCGGTTTCGAGAACCGATGACCTGGAAATCCCGAAGTGCTCCGACGGCGGAGCCGGGAAGGCGTCCTCGGAGACGACACGTGACATCCGGTTGAGCGCCGGCGCGAGACTCGTCTCCTCGTAGTCGAGATGCTCGGTCAGGCGGTCTGCCAGCCGCACCAACGCCCCGGCGGCCGCGGCCTTTGCCGCCTCGTCGCCGGGGAGGCGGGCGAGGGCACGTTCGGCTTCTTCGAGGTCGTCGGTCAGCGCGCGGTGGTCGGCGTCGAGGCGGTCGATCACCTGCTTGAACTCCGGGTCTCCCGCATCCTGCTGCTGCTGGAGCAATGCGGGGAAGAGCATCGAGGTCTCCACGTCGTGGTGAGCGTGGACGAACCTGCAGAAGCTGGCACAGTAGCGGCGCAGCGTCCAGCCGGGCCGGCGGAAGGACAGGTGGGTGAGCACCGCCGCCGCGTCGGCCAGGTCCTGGCCGTCCTCGGTGATCACCGCGACCGCGCGGCGGAGCAGGGCAAGGTCATCGCGCATTCCCGCATGCATCTTCACCAGCCGGGTCAGCGCCCAACCCGCCTCACCCGTGTCCTGCGCCATTTCGCGTACCTCCCGCCTCCTGGACGACATCCGACGTCCAGCGTGCGGCCTGGCACGGCCAGCGGACTGTCAGTGCAGCGCACATCTCTCGACGGATTGCGCACAAGGCTCAGCTGGCCAGCGCCTCGCACTGCTTGCGGTACTCACTGGGCGGCACACCGTACGCGGAGCGGAACGCCCGGCTGAAGTGCACCGCGCTACCGAAACCCCAGCGGCCAGCGATCGCACCTAACGGTCTCGTCCGCAGTGCGGGGTCGGCGAGGTCCCGCCGGCAGCGTTCGAGCCGGCGTTGTCGGATCCACCCCGCCACGGTGACGTCCTGCGCCTCGAACAGCTTGTGCAGGTAGCGCAGCGAGATGTAGTGCGCGCCCGCGATGGCGCTCGGAGAGAGTTCCGGATCAGCCAGCCGCTGCTCGATGAACGCATGGACACGGTGGAGCAGCGCCTGCTGCCGGGTGCCGAGTTCGACCGTGGCGGTCCGCCGCAGCCGGGTCGTCAGCGCCACGGTGAGCAGGTCGACCACCGCGGTGCCCAGGCGTACACCTTCGGAGGCGGCGCAGTCGTCGAGGTAGCGGGGGAGCTGGAGTGCGAGGGACGAGACGAGGGCGCCGATCCCGTGGTCACCGGGTATGCGCGTACCGGTCAGCTGGATCACGTCGTCGCTCCGCAGTGGCAGCATCATGCGCGGGATCGTCAGTGCGACGTGGCGGGTGGCCGAATGGATGATCCGGGCCGGCCGCGACGGGTCGAACAGCATGAAGTCGCCCGGGCCGAGGACGCACTCCCGGCCGTCCTGTTGGATGATCAATCGCCCGACCCGCAGGACATCGATCCGGTAGACGTCTGGGTCTGACAGGCGGATCCGCGCCGGGGAACGCAGGCAGACCCCGGGGGGCATCGTGGCGTCCGCGACATCGATCGCCCCGACGCTGCCGACGACCATCGAGCAGCTGTAGTCCGACCCGTCGACGAAGCTTCCCTCGAACGGCACCGCTGTGTTGTCGACCACGTCCTGCCAGTAGTCAGGTCGCGAAGCGACCGGCACATCGTCGGTGCGCAGCACCATGCTCATGCCCACCTCCACCGTGCGTCGCGGCCTGTGAGTCTGCCATGAACGGACGTCCGACGACGCTGTTGTCCCGCTCGGCAGTCTGCCTGGGGTGCCAGCGCGCCGCCACCCCTCTCTTGGGGCGTACGGACGAGGTGCGGGCGTGGGTTCAATCCGCCGGAGCGGGTCGCTCAGACGCCGGTGCCACTACCTACCGCTACCACTGCCACTACCACTGCCACTGCCGGACTGGTCACGGGAGGCGAGGATGTCGCGGATCTCCTGCAACAGCTTGATGTCATCGGCCGGAGGGGCCGGCTCCTCCCCGCGCGCCTGGCGCTCCTTGAGCTTGTTGTAGGGCACGACGATCAGGAAGTAGACGACCGCCGAGAGGATGAGGAAGGAGACGATCGCGGTGATCAGCGCACCGAGGGGGATCCCGCCGGGGCGCCAGGCGTTGAAGTCCGGCTGACCCCCGATCATGCCGATGAGGCTCATGATGACGTCGACCGCCTTGGTGACGACGATACCGAACGCCACGGCCATGACGAACGCCACGGCCAGCTCGACCAGGTTGCCCCTCATGATGAACTCTTTGAATCCTCTGAGCATGACCGTCTCCTGGCTTCCTCGTTCTCGAGCGCGCATGCCTGCCGATGATCTGAAGCCTTTCCGGATCATCGCTTTCCGCAAACGTCGTGGCCGCAGGTGGACTCCTCGGCGGTAGAGGGCCGGACCTGCGGCGTCCTTGGCTCCCGGTCAGCCTTCGGTGAGGGTCTCGAGCAGCGCGCGGGTCTGGCTCTCGCCAGGACGGTGCCCTGTCTCCTGGTGGATCGCCAGCGCCTGTCGCGCGGTGGCCGCGACGCACTCGACATCGCCGCCTCCCGCGAGCTGAACCCGGGCGAGCAACGTCAGTGCCTTGCCCTCGTAGCCGCGGGCGTCGATCTCCCGTGCGGTGTCCACCGCCGCCCGGGCGGCGGTGAGCGCCTCGTCGGGGTTGCCGAGCCGAAGGTACGCATGGCCGAGCGCGAGGTGCGCGTCGATGAGCTCGAGCCGGTTTCCGCCCTCGGTGAAGATGTGTTCCGCCTTCTGCGCGTACGCCACCGCGCCGGCATGATCCCCGCGCCGCAGCGCGGCGTCGGCCTGCAACACCAGGGCACAGCCGTCCACCCGGCTGCTCTGCATGCGTTCGGCCAAGCGTGACACCGTGTCCGCGTGCCGTTCCGCCTCCTCGACGTGGGCCGGGTCCCCACGGAGGTCGGCGAGGTCCCCGTGCAGGTTGGCGAGGTTGGCGGTCGTCACCAGGAGCGCGGAGTCGTAGCGGGCTGCGCGTTGGATGCGGAGGGCTCGGTCGAGGCAGTGCCGCGCCTGGTCCAGTCTCCCCTGCCAGCGGTAGACCTCCGCGAGATTCGACAGGGCGGCACTGTGCAGCTGCGGCGACTCGGTCTCCGAGGCGAGTTCCACGGTCCGCTCGAACCGGTCGGCGGCGAGGGCGAGCTGGCCGAGGTAGAGGCGGGCGGAGCCGATGTTCAGCTGGTGCCGCGCTTCGTACTCCCGGTTACCCACCTGGCGGTCGATCACCACGGCGCGCTCCTGCAACTCGGCGCCCTCGCGGTAGCGGCCCTGCTCGAACTCGACGACGGCCAACTCGTTGTAGGCGACCGCCTCTCCTTCCGGCCACTCCACCTCGTGGCACAGGGCGGCCGCACGGGTGCCGTGCGCCCTCGCCGCGGCGTAGTCACTCACACAGCGGTACGCCTGAGCCAGACTGAGCTCGGCAGCGGCCTCCCCGCCCCGGCTGCCGTCGCGGATGGCCGCCGCCAGGGCGAGCTGACCGGCCGTGATCCAGTCGCCGGGGTGCCGGCGGAAGAAGTAGAAGCTGCGGAGGACGTCGACGAGGAGCCAGGACGGTACGCGGTCCGCGACTCCAGGCTCGGCGGCGGCCTGGACGACGGCCGCCAGGCAGACCCGCTCGGCCTCGAGCCACCCGGCCGCGGCGTCCCGATCGTCGAACTCCGCCGCGGGAACGTCGGGCAGCTCCGGCGGAGGTGGCGAGACGGTGGCCGGCAGCCGTACGACATGCGGGAAGGCCGCGGCCACGGCAGCTGCGGCGGTGTGGAGGTACCAGCTGAAGAGCCGCGTCGCTGCCGCCACCCGTTCGTCCGGGCCGAGCAGCTGCGTGGCGTACACCCGGAGCAGGTCGTGGAACGCGTACCTCCCCGGCGGGCGCACCTCGAGCAGGTGGCCCGCGACCAGCCGCCCGAGGAGCCGCCTCGCCTCGCGGACCGGAACGGCGGCGAGCGCGGCGACCGCCTCGGCGCTGAAGTCGGGACCGGGCGCCAGGCTGGCGAGGCGGAACGCCCGCCGTTCCGGTGTCCCCAGCCGCTCGTAGGAGAGGTCGAACGCGGCCCTGAGCGAGCTGTCCTGCCCTCCCTCGATCCCGATCCTGGCGAGCCGGTCGCCGTGCGAGAGCTCGGCCACCACCGCCGCGATCGGTCGATGGGGCTCCGCGGCCAGGCCGGCCGCGGCGAGGCGGAGGGCGAGGGGAAGTTGGGCACACAGGTCGATCAGATCCACGGCGGCGGCGCGCTCCCCCGCCACCCGACGCTCGCCGAGGATCCGGGTGAGCAGGGCAAGGCACTCGGCGACGTCGAGCCGGTCGAGATCGAGGCGCCCGGCGCCGTGGTGGGCCCTGAGCCCGCTCAGCTGGTCGCGGCTCGTCACCAGAAGCAGGCAGGACGCACTGCCTGGCAGCAGCGGGCGTACCTGTTCGGCGCTCTTGGCATTGTCGAGGACGACCAGCATCCGCTTGTCGGCCAACAGCGACCGGTAGAGGGCCGCGGCCTCGTCGATGTCCACCGGCACCTGGTCCGGCGGCATGCCCATGGCCCGGAGGAAGCCCGCGAGCACGTCACCCGGCTCTCGCGGCGGCGACTGCGCGTAGCCGCGCAGGTCGGCGAAGAGCTGACCGTCGGGGAACTCCCCGGCCACGCGGTGCGCCCAGTGCACCGCGAGCGAGGTCTTGCCGATACCACCCATGCCCGCGATGGCCGTGATCACCACGGCGTGGGACGGCGGGCGGCGGTCGGCGAGAAGGTCGTCGAGCTGGCCGAGCTGGGCGTCGCGGCCGGTGAAGTCGGTGAGACCGTTCGGAAGCTGGCGTGGCACCGGCTCCTGTGGCGACGCGGCCGCCGCCGGCGCTCTGGAACCCCCTGGTGGCCGGTGCGGCGGCAGCTCGAGATCCGGGTCGGCGCGCTGGATCTGCTCGTGCAGCTTCCGCGCCGGCCGGCTCGGCTCGACGCCGAGTTCGTCCCGCAGGAGGCGGCACAGCCGCTGGTACGCGACGAGGGCATCCGCCTGCCGGCCGCACCGGTAGAGGGCGAGCATGAGCTGGGACCACACCCGTTCGCGGTACGGATCGGCTTCGGTCAGGGCCTCCAACTCCCCCACGAGGTCCGCGTGGTTGCCGAGGAGCAGGTCGGCGTCGATCCGCGTCTCCACGGCGGACGTGCGCCGCTGGTCGAGCCGATCCGCCGCGGTCCGGATGATCGGCGTCGACGAGACGTCGGCGAAGGCCGGCCCCCGCCACAGCTCCAGCGCCTCCGCCAGGAGCCGCCGCGCGGCGTCAGCGTCCCCGTCGCGAAGTGCCGCGCGCCCTTCGGCGTCCAGGCGGTCGAACCGGCCGGCGTCGATGTCCTCGTGCGGGAGGCGGAGCTCGTAGCCGGGCGCCTTGGTCCGCAGCACGGTCGCGTCGCCGTCACCGAGCGCGCGCCGGAGCCTCATCACGTAGCCGTGGATCTGGTTGACCGCACCGCGTGGCTGGTCTTCCGGCCACAGCTCCTCGGCGAGCTGATCGACGGGAACGACCTGGCCGTCCGCGACGACGAGGCGGGCGAGCAGCGAGCGCCACTTCGCCGCGGTGACGGGCCGCCAGCCCTCAGCGGTGCCGACCTCGAGCGGGCCGAGGACCCGGATGCGCACTGCGCAGCCTCCCTCCGGCCTGCCTTCGTACCGACCTCTCATTGTGGAGATGTACGCAACTGCCGGGGCAGCTGGCTCAACCCAGACCCGGCGAACGGGACAGGACGCGGGCGTACTCCGTGACGTCCGTGACCTGGGCAGGCAGGCGCTCGAGGCGGTCGAGGACCTCCCGGTCGGCGCGGTCTGCCGACTCCACGCCGGTGGGACTGAGCGCGACCTCGACCCACTGCCGGAGCTTGGAGAGCCGCATGCCGAGGAGTCGAACCAGCAGGTCCGGACGGCGCGGCACGGGGTGGCCGCCGGCTTCCTCGTACGCCGTCAACGTCTGCCGGACGAGCGCGACGTCCGGGCGGTCGCGGCCCCGCATCGCGAAGACGGTCGCGACGTGCGCGGCCTCCAACGGTGCGCTGTCGGGGCCCGCGACGTCCCAGTCGATGAGCACCGGCCGCCAGGCCGCCCCGCCGCCCTCACCGGTCGGCGTCATCAGGACGTTCCACGGCTCGAAGTCGCGATGGGTCAGGACGTACGGGCCGGTCGCGGTGAACACGTCGAGGATCCGGGCACCCAGCTCGTGGATCAGGCCGAGCCGGTCGGCGAGAGTGGCTGCCCAGGGGCGGTTCTGCGCGCGCCCTTCGCCCAGCCACTCGTTCCACCGCTCGGGCGGCAGGGGCGTGAACTGGCCGTACCACCAGGACAGTTCAGGTGTTTCCGCCAGCTGCCGCAGCTGATGGATCCGGGCGAGCGTGGTGCCCAGCCAGCCGGCGATCTCGTCGCCGGGCTCGAGCGGGCGGTGTTCGAGGTACGGATAGGCACGGAACACCCCGTGTCCGTCGATCGCCGCGGCCGCGCCGAACTGGGGCGCGGGTGGCTGGATCGGTTCCACGGTGTCGACGCCGGCGTCCAGTGCCTGGCGTTCGATGTCCATCGCACGTTCGAGGTCGGCGCGCCACGGCACCTCCGGGCCCTCCCAGAACCGCTTGACCAGCGCGGAGCCCGACGTCGTGTCCAGCCGCCAGGTCTCCTGGCTCACGTGCCGGACGGGAACCATCGGACCAGTGGCCGGCCCCAGCCCGAAGTGCTCGGCGACGAGCTCGGCCGCAGGCGGTCCGGACATCGATGACCACTCCCTGACTCTCGGCGGTACAGTCACCCCGCGCAGGCATGCAGAACTCTCGCGAAGGCTCGACACGCAAGGACCGTATCCTCGTGCACCTGCACGGCGTCGCACCAGCGATATCCCTTGCACCACACACTCCGCGGCCTGATCGACGCCACGCACCGTCGCGACAAGGAGTCGCCCATGACCGCCACCGCCACCTCGGGCGGCACCAGGCCCCGACGCGCCGAGAACCTTGGCGGCGAGAGTCGTGACTTCGACGGGATGGTCGCGGTCGTCACCGGCGGATCGACCGGCATCGGCCGAGCCGTGGTCGACCGGCTCGCGGCCGGTGGAGCGTCGGTGGTCTACTGCAGCCACGACCCGCGGACGGTGACCGCGACCGATGTCGAAGGCGTGAACGTGACCGGAGTTGTCGCCGACGTCCGTTCGGCCGACGACATGCGCAGGCTGATGTCCGAGGCGGTCGAACGCCATGGTGGGCTCGACATCCTCGTCTGCAGCGCGGGAATCCAGACCTACGGCACGGCGGAGGACACGACCGAGGAGGACTGGCACGCCGTCCTGGACGTCAACCTCTCCGGCATCTACCGGGCGGCGAAGTTCGCCATCCCTCTCCTGCGTGAGCGCGGCGGCGGCACCATCGTCGCCATCTCCTCGGTGCAGGGCCGGGCTCCCGCCCGCCGGGTGCTCGGCTACTCGGTGAGCAAGGCCGGTGTCGACGCGCTCGTGCGTTCGATGGCGGTGGATCACGCATCCGACCGGATCCGGGTCAACGCGGTGGCACCGGGTCCCGTCGACACTCCCCTGCTACTGACCAGCGATCCCGGTCGGACCCCAGCCCCGGAGCCGCCCGCCGAACCCGACCGGCCGGCCGACCTTCCGGACACGCCCCAACCGCGGATCGCCCGGGCCGAGGAGATCGCCGAGGTGGTGGCGTTCCTCGCCAGCAGAGCGTCGTCCTACGTCACCGGCGCGACGTACGCAGCGGATGGCGGGATGGCAGCCAGCCAGGGCGGCGTTCTGACGGTGCACTAGATGACGCGGGGAGCCGCGAGTCAGGCGACTCCCCTTGGAATTGGTCATCTAGCGAAGACTTGGTCGGTCGTCGGTGCTCACCCGCGCACAGCTGGCGCGAGGCAAGATCGTCTTGACGTCGAGGCGATGAGCGGGGCACTGCGACGAGCCGGCTGACGGCGAGCCACCCAGTGTGGTGCTCTACCATCGCCAGGGGAGAACGCGGTACAGCGGAAAGGTGGCTCGACCTCATGGCCGGACGGGCGCTGCGCAGTCCCCGACGGGCACAGCTCGACGTGCTCCGCAGCGCAAGCACGCGATCACAGGTCTACGCGCTGCTCCGCAGGGCCATCGTCTCCCTCGATCTTCTTCCTGGACAGGCGTTGTCGGAGAACGAACTCGCCGCCCGGCACAGCGTGAGCCGCACCCCGGTACGCGAGGCACTGATCCGGCTCGCCGACGAGAACCTCGTGGAGGTCGCACCCCAGCTAGGCACCTTCGTCTCGCGAATCAGTGTGCGCGACGTCATCGAGATCCAGTTCATCCGCGAGACCCTCGAACGCGCCTCACTGCCCCACGCGATCAAGAACATCACCGCCACCGACGAGGCCTACCTCCGCGCTCTGCTCGACGAGCAGGAGGAGGCCGGACGCAAGGGCGACCTGCACCATTGGTTCGCCACGGACGAAGCCCTGCACCGGACTCTTCTGGAGATCGGCGGCCACCCGCGCGTGTGGCCGATCGTGTCGTCGGCGAAGGCGCACCTGGACCGGGTACGCATGTTGAGTCTGCCCGATCCGACCATCCTCGACGAACTCCTCACCCAACACCGCGCCATCGTGGACTTCGTCACCTCCAAGCAGCGCAAGAAGGCCGACGAGGTACTGAGCCACCACCTGCGGATCGCGCTGGACATCCTCGAACCGCTCGAGCAGGAGCACCCCGACTACTTCGTTCTCGACGAGGAGGAGGACGAGGTGAGGGAGGCGCCGGCCCCGCGGCCAGTCAAACGGACCGCCACGAAGGCGGCGTCTCGACGCCGCCGCTGAGCACCCGCGGTCAGCAGGAGTCCGGCCGTACGTCGAAATCCCTTGTTGCCCTATGCCCAGACCAGTTGGCCGGGCGCGTGGTCACGTGGTGGACGGGCCCGGCGGCGGTGGAGGAAGCTCGGCGAGCTCCGCCAGTCCGGGGATCGACGACGTGTCCGCGGACTCCGGTCGTGCCCAGGAGCTGTTGGGAATAAGGGGAAACCAGCTCGGGCGCAGCGCGTCGCGGTCGTAGGCGTAGCTGCCGAGCCGACGGAAGAGGTCGGCATAGTGCTCCAGCCGGTCGCGGTCGAGCTCGACACCCAGACCTGGTCCGGTGGGCACCGCGATCGCGCCATCGTGGTAGGTCATCTTGCCGCCCACGATGATGTCGTCCACGAGGTGGTGGTAATGCGCGTCCGCCGCGAACGTGAGCGTCGGCAGGACGGCGCCGAGATGGAGCATGGTGGCGAGCTGGATGCCGAGTTCACCGGAGGAGTGGACGCAGATCTGCTGCTGGAACGTCTCGCAGACGCCCGCCGCCTTGATGCAGGCGCGGATTCCTCCCCAGAACGTCGTGTCCAGCAGGATCGTGTCGACCGCCGGATCGCGCAGGTTGGTCGCGAGCTGCTCGAAGTTGACGACGACCGCGTTGGTGGCAAGGGGGATCGCTACCGCGTCCCGCACCTGGCGCATGCCGTGCAGGCCCCACGTCGGGTCTTCGTAGAAGTCGTTGTTGAGGTCCTCGATCGCCCGCCCGAACTTGATCGCCTCGTCCACCGACAGCACGCTGTTGGGGTCGTAGCGGACCCGGTCGTCCGGCAGCGCCTCGGCGAGGGCCCGAAAGCACGCCAGCTCATGGGCGGGTTCGAAGACGCCACCCTTGAGCTTGTGGGTGGTGAATCCGTACCTCTCCTTGAGTTCCTTGGCGTGCTGCACCAGTCCGCCGGGGGTGAAGATCTCCCCTTGGCCTGTTGCCGGATGTGCGTACCGGAAGAAGAGATAGCTCGCGAACGGTACCTTGTCGCGGACCTTCCCGCCGAGCAGGTTGTGCACCGGGACGCCGAGCGCCTTGCCACAGAGGTCGAGGCAGGCGAACTCGATCGCGGCCAACAGCTGCGTCCGGTTGTTGTAGAGCGACGCCGTGGGATTGGCGATCTTGAACCGCAGGGCCTCCAGCTCGAACGGATCGTGCCCCACGAGATACGGCTTCAGCCCGTCGAAGTCGGCAGGCTGGCCGCCACCGCCCATCTCGCCGAGACCGGTGATCCCCTCGTCGGTGTCGACTTCGATGATCGTACGCACGAACCGTCCCCAGTGCGCGCCGTTGGAGTGCCGCAGCGGCGCCTCCAGCGGAACGGTGATCGTGGTGGCCCGCAGGTCGGTGATCTTCAACGGCTCTTCACCCTCCACGATTTCCGTACTCCGACTGGCGAAGAGCTACCATACTAGTCGCCCAATTTGGGTGCATCTCGTAACTTTCGGTGAGGGCCACCCTGATTCAACTGGGCGCTGCATGAGGGTCACCCTGCCCCAATAGGTCCGCGTGAGGGCACCCTCCTCCCACAGGTTTCCGGTCGGCACCCGTCACTTTTGCAGCGTCATGGTCAGGGGCTCGTCCAAGCTGGCGAGGCGCAGGGCCGCGGTCAGCTGGTCCACGCCGGCCTCGATGCGCCGCTCGGTCAACGCCGAGTATCCGAAGATCAGGCCCGGCCGGCCAGGGCTGCGCCGATACGCTCCCACCGTGCCGATCCGGACGCCTGCCGCACCCGCGGCACTGACGATCGCATTCTCGTCGACACCGTCGGGGACCCACGTCACGACGTGCAGCCCGGATTCCGTCCCGGCTACCCGCAGACCGGGAAGACTGCCGCCGAGCGTCCGGACCAGGGCGTCGCGGCGCCCCTTGTAGACCGGTCGCATCTTGCGCAGGTGCCGGTCGAGTTCTCCGCGATCGACGAAGTCCGCCATCGCCAGCTGGTCGATGGTCGGCGACCCGCGGTCGACCAGGAGCTTGGCGTCCGCGACTTCCGTGACGAGGTCGCCCGGAAGCACCATCCAGCCGAGCCGCAGGCCGGGGATCAGGGTCTTGCTCGCGGAACCGACGTAGATCACCCGGTCCGGCGCCCTGCCCTGGAGAGCGCCCACCGCCGGCCGGTCGTAGCGGAACTCGGCGTCGTAGTCGTCCTCGATGACGTACGCACCGGTCTTGCGGGCCCACCGGACGACCGCCGATCGGGCGCCGGCGCTCATCACCGAACCGATCGGCCACTGGTGCGACGGGGTCAGCACCGCCAGGTCGGCCCGGCTCGCTGTGAGAGCAGCCAGGTCCCAGCCGCCGTCGGTGACCGGGATCCCGACGATCTCCAGACCCAGTGCCCGGGACGTGGGCAGGACGTCGTCGTCCATGCACGGGTCTTCCACGGCGATCCGCGCGGCGCCGCGCCGGGCCAGCACGCCGAGGGTCAGGTTGACCGCCTGGGCGTACCCGGCACAGGCCACGACGTTGTCGGGGTGGGCCTGCAGGCCGCGCACCCGGTTCAGGTAGGCCGACATGGCCTGCCGGAACTCCGGGGCGCCGTGCCCGTCGGGATAGGCGAGCCGGTCGTGCGGCGTTTGGGTGAAGACCCTGCGCAGCGATCGCAGCCAGACCTGGCGGGGAAAGCTGCCCGGGTCGCAGCGGCCATAGCCGAAATCGATGTCGGTGCTCGGGTGGGTGATTCGGGCGGACCGCTGACCGGCATCGCGCGTCGTGGCGGCCACCCGGGTGTAGCCGCCAGGGGTGCTCATCAGGACGCCTTCGCCGCCCAGCTGCCGATATGCCTCGACAACGACGCCGCGAGAGACGCCGAGGTCCGCGGCGAGCGTCCGCGATGCGGGCACGGAGGTCCCGGGCGCCAGCCGTCCCTGCCGGACGGCGGCGCGGATGGCCGCCTCGATCTGGCGGTGCAGCGGCTCCGCGGACGTCTCGTCCAGCTCGACGAGCAGGTCCTCAGACAGGCGGCCCGGTCCGTACCCACGCGTCACGCCGTTGCCTTCCGGCATCGAAACTGGTCCTCTCGCCGCGGCCAAGATTGGACCTTCATGATCCCCGAGAGCGTCGGGAAAATCGTCCTGTCCGAACGAACCGGAAGGAACCAGTCATGGCAAAGATCGTCAACTCCACCTTCGTATCGCTCGTCGGCGTGGTGAACCAGCGACCCCACATGGCACGGCACACAGGTGCTCGCGGGCGGTCTCGTCGACGAGGTCCGCAAGCTCAAGCAGACCGAGGGCGGCTCGATCCTCATGCACGGGGTCGGGCCGGTCGCCAAGACCCTGCTGCGCAACGGCCTTCTCGACGAACTGCACCTGTGGGTGCACCCGGTGCTCGCGGGTGTCGGCGACGAGAACGACGTCCTGTTCGAGGCTGGACTCCACGCCCGGCTCGAGACGTCCAACGTTCAGGCCTTCGACAACGGCGTGGTGGTGCTCTCGTTCCGCAAGCCGTCATGACCACAATGCCTGCAAGGAGAACCTCCATGGGCCATTACATCCTGCGCCGCACACTTTCCGCCCCGAAAGAGCGGGTCTACGACTTCTTCGTCGACCCAGTCGCGTTCTCCCGCTGGTTCGTCGTACCGGGCTTTACCACCCCCGCGGACAGGGTCCACATCGACTCACGGCCGGGCGGGGAGATCCGAGCGGTGATGGTGTCCGACGCCGACACCACGCAGGTCCCCTTCGTCGTCGGCTTCGGCAACCTGGATCCGATGGAGAAAGTGGTCCTCTATCCCGGCGAGGACGAACGCGTCACGATCACCCTCACCGAAATCCCGGAGGGCACCGAACTCGCGTACCTGTACGAAGGACCGGCAGCCGGGCCGGCTGACGTCGCTGCCGCGGACGCAATGCTGGACCGCATGGCGGAGCACACGTGACGCGCGGCCCAGGACCGCGGTGATCGGCGGAATCCGGCGAAGCGCCGCGGGTCTTCCTCAGCCCTCGCCAGCCGACCCGCCCGGATGCAGCCAGGCGGTCCAGCGCTCGATCGCTAGGTACCCCATCCGTTCGTACACCGGCCGGCCGTCGTCGCTGGCGAGGAGCACGGCCGGCTGGGTCGGCTCGCAGAGGCTCGCCGCCCACGTCACCGCCGCCGCTGCGCCACGCCCGCGCGCTCGCGGCAGCGTGGCGACGTACTCCACCATCGTCACGCCGGCGTGCTGGTGTGCGGCCGCCACCGCGGCGGGCTCGCCGTCGACCGTGGCCAGCCAGACGCGGGTCGTACGCGCGCAGGTCCGTCGTGGGCCAGGCGCTGACAAGCATGTACGGAACATGCGCCGGGTACAGCGACGCCACCTCCGCCACGACGGCCGCCGGATCGGTGAGTGGCTGCAGCAGGATCACCCAGTTGGTCAGGGCGCCCCGGTCTCCGATCCACCCGGCGGACCATCGCGGGCCGGTCCGCCATGGCCGGCCCGCGCAGCGGGCGACCTCGACCGCGAAGGATCCGGACACATGACGTCACCTCCCACGCCGATGAGGTTCATGGCGTTCAACATCTATCTCGGTGGGACCCGCACCGGTGGGGAGCCGAATCGGCGACAGCTCATCGAGTTCATCCGACACGAGCAGGCAGACGTGGTCTTCCTTGTGGAGACCTACGGTTCCGGCGCCACGATCGAGGCAGGCCTGAACGAAGGTCTGCCGGAAACCCACCGCTACCAGGGAATCCAGATCACCAGGGAGCCCGACCAGGCGGAGAACCGCGACAATCTCTGGCTCTTCACCCGGTATCCGGTGGCGGAAATCTATCCCCGCGCGGCCCGGGGAACCGTCACGTCGTTCCATTTCGGCGGCGTACGCATCGCCCTGCCGTCCGGTCTCGAGGTCAGCGTCTTCACCATCTGGCTGGACGCGGCCGAACGCGCGTGGTTCCCGACCGATGCGGCGGCGCTCGCTCACGCACACGGCCGGGCACCCGAACTCGGCGCCGACGAGATCGCGGCGTCGGATGAGGCGCGGCGTTTCGCCAAGGCCCGCACGATCCTCGACGACGTGCTACCAGGTCTGGTTTCCGACGAGGACGCGCCGGTCGTCATCGGCGGCGACCTCAACACGCTGTCGGCCTACGACTGGTCCGCGCGGTTCGCCGATGCGTACGGCCATGAAGGATTGGCGATCCCGTGGCCGGTGACGGATGCGTTCGCCGACGCCGCGTTCACCGACGCCTACCGCGCGGTTTACCCCGACGCGGGCACCCATCCCGGTCGCACCTGGTCGCCCTACTGGGGGTTTGGCTATGCGCCGGCCCGCATCGACTACGTCTGGACGCGCGGCAACGCGCTGCGGGTGACGGGCGGGCACACCCACACCGAACGCCTTCAGCGACACGAGAAATCCACCTTCGCCACCGAGTACCCCTTCTACTCCGACCACGGCGCCCTGGTGATCGACCTGGTGGTCGAGGGCGGCGGCGGTGCTCCGTTCGGCGTGCCCTGCAAGGAAGTCGACCCGACTGACCGCCCGGACACCCCGCCCATCGGCACTCGCATCGACCAGAACGAGCTGACCGTCGAGGCGACGAGCGCCCAACCCGGCTTCGAGGCCGCACACGTGCTCGTCCCTGATCCCGACATGTTCTGGAACTCCGCCTGGGATCCGCCCGCCCCCCTGCCGCAGTCCCTCACCGTCGATCTCGGGCGCGAGCGCGATCTCACGGGGCTCACATATGTCGGGCGGCTGGTCGGGCGGGTGTACGAAGAACATGGATACGGCGCCGGCATCGATGCCTACGAGGTCGCGGTGTCCTCCAACGGCAGGACCTACACCGCGGCTGGCCGGGGCACCCTCGCCCGCAACCGGCGACCGCAGTGGATCCCGCTACGTCACACGACCGGACGCCGCGTGCGCTACCTCCGGCTTACCGCGCTCGAAGGGTTCCGCGGTACCGCCGGAGTGGCCGAACTCCACGTCTACGAACGTCTGGCGAGGGGGTAGCCAGTCCTGTCCGCGTTCAACGTCACGAGGCGTACGACCCGATCGGGTTGGCCTCCCGTCGCCAGCCAGGCCGTCAGGGCGGCGCCGTGGGCGACAGGCCCGTACGACAGAACGACGGTGACCCGGCGCGACCCTCAGACCGCGACGCCCTTCCCTCCGCGATCGGCGTCGTTTCCTCGCCTGCCGGCACGATCTCCTCGTTGTCCTGTTCCCCGGTCGCCACCGCGGGCATCATGGGGAGCGTGATGATCGGTCTGCCCGCGGGGATTGCGGCCTGCCTGTTCGACCT
The DNA here is from genome assembly GCF_040196095.1 of Actinopolymorpha sp. B17G11. Lineage (NCBI taxonomy): Bacteria > Bacillati > Actinomycetota > Actinomycetes > Propionibacteriales > Actinopolymorphaceae > Actinopolymorpha > Actinopolymorpha sp. B17G11. The sequence goes on along the minus strand of NZ_JBEFTW010000034.1, from coordinate 31,206 downwards.
TGACGGGGTCCTGACCAATACGGCGAGCCTTCACCGACAGGCGTGGAAGCAGACATTCGACGCGTTTCTCACCCGGCGCGACGGTGCCGATTTCACGGCGTTCAGCGAACGCGACTATCTGCAGTACGTCGACGGCCGGCCACGCGACGACGGCGTGCGGGGGTTTCTCCGTTCGCGTGGAATCCAGCTGCCGGAGGGCAGTTCGGACGATTCGCCGACGAGTGACACGGTGCATGGCATCGGCAGCCGGAAAGACACGCTGTTCCTGGCCATCGTCAAGGAACGCGGCGTCACGGCCTATCCGGGGTCGGTGCGCTATCTGCAGGCCGTCCACGATGCCGGGCTCTCGGTCGGGGTCGTCACGTCCTCGGCCAACGGCGAGCTGATCCTGGACACCGCCGGCCTGAGCCGGTTCGTCCAGGCCAGAATCGACGGCGTTTTGATCGCCGAACGTGGCCTGCGCGGCAAACCGGAGCCCGACTCCTATCTCGCCGGCGCCGAGGCGTTGGGCATGGCGCCGTCGCAGGCGGCGGTCTTCGAGGACGCCCTCGCAGGCGTGCAGGCCGGACGCGCCGGCAGCTTCGGGCTCGTGGTGGGAGTGGACCGCACCCACCACGCCGACGCGCTCCGGGCCCACGGTGCCGACCTGGTGGTGTCCGACCTCGCCGAACTCCTCGCGGTGCACCGGTGAGCGGCCCACCGCGCGGCTACGAGGTCTCGCCGTGGAAGCTGCGCTGGCGCACCCTCGACGTCAGCGCCCTGAAGCGCACCGAGTCCACCTTCGCGCTGTCCAACGGCCACATCGGGTTCCGGGGATCGCTCGAGGAGGGCGAACCGCGCGGGCTGCCCGGCACCTACCTGAACGGTTTCTTCGAACGCCGTCCGCTGCCGTACGCCGAAGCCGGTTACGGCTACCCGGAGGACGGCCAGACGGTCGTGAACGTCACCGACGGCAAGATCATCCGGCTGCTGGTGGAGGACGAACCACTGGACATGCGCTACGGCTCCGCGCCGTTCCACACCCGGGAGCTGGACTTCCGTTCCGGCACGCTGCGACGGCGTACGGACTGGGAGTCGCCCACCGGGCGGCGGGTGCGGATCCGATGCGAGCGGCTGGTGTCGTTCACGCAACGCGCGGTCGCCGCCCTCCGCTACGAGGTCGAACCGCTCGACGGCCGGATGCAGCTGGTCGTGCAGTCGGACCTGCTGGCGAACGAAGCGATCGAACCGGAGTCGGACGACCCTCGCGTCGCAGCAATTCTCCAGGCTCCACTGGTAGCGGACTTCGCGGCCGCCGTGGACTACAGCGCGGTGCTGTCCCACCACACCCGCCGATCCGGGCTGCGGATGGCCGCCGGTATGGACCACGAGATCGAGACGCCCGACGGAGTACGCACGAAGATCGAGGCCGACGGTGACCTGGCCCGGCTCACGGTGGCGGTCGAGGTGCCGGAGGGCCAGCGGTTCGCGATCACGAAGTATGTCGCCTACGGCTGGTCGGGCCAGCGGTCGACCTCGGCCCTGTGTTCACAGGTGGAGGCGGCCCTGGCCGGTGCGAGGCGGACGACCTGGCAGGGTCTGCTCGACGAGCAGCGGGCCTACCTGGACGACTTCTGGGCCTCCGCCGATGTGGAGATCGAGGGGGACGCGGAGCTGCAGCAGGCGGTACGGTTCGCGCTGTTCCACGTCCTCCAAGCCGGCGCCCGTGGGGAGACCCGCGCGATCCCGGCGAAGGGCCTGACCGGGCCCGGCTACGACGGGCATGCGTTCTGGGACACCGAGTCGTTCGTCCTGCCCGTCCTCACCTACACCGTGCCGGCGGCGGCGCGGAGCGCGTTGATGTGGCGCTACGCCACGCTCGACAAGGCCCGGGCCCGGGCGGCCCAGCTCGGCCAGAATGGCGCGGCGTTCCCGTGGCGGTCGATCAACGGCGAGGAGTGCTCCGGCTACTGGCCAGCGGGCACGGCGGCGTTCCATATCAACGCCGACATCGCCGACGCGACCGCCCGCTACCTCGCGGCCACGAAGGACGAGGAGTTCGAAGCCAACTACGGGCTGGAGCTGCTGGTGGCGACCGCTCGGCTGTGGATGTCGCTCGGCCACCACGATCCGCACGCGGGCTTCCGGATCGACGGCGTGACCGGCCCCGACGAGTACACCGCGGTCGTCGACAACAACGTCTTCACCAACCTGATGGCCCAGAAGAACCTCCGCGAGGCGGGCATCCGCTGCGAACGCCTCCCCCGGGTCGCCCGCGAGCTGGATGTCGACGAGGAGGAGATCGCCGCCTGGCTCGACGCCGCCGACCGGATGGTCATTCCGTACGACAAGACCCTCCAGGTGCATCCCCAGGCGGAGGACTTCACCAGCCACGCGCACTGGGACTTCGCCGGTACGCCGCCGGAGAACTACCCGCTGCTGCTGCACTATCCGTACTTCGATCTCTATCGCAAACAGGTCGTCAAGCAGGCCGACCTGGTGCTCGCGATGCACCTGCGCGGTGACGCGTTCACGCCGGAGCAGAAGGCCCGCAACGTCGACTACTACGAAGCGTTGACGGTGCGGGACTCGTCCCTGTCGGCCAGCACCCAGGCCGTGCTCGCCGCCGAGGTGGGTCACCTCGATCTTGCCTACGACTATCTGGCCGAGGCGGCCCTCGCCGACCTGCACGACACCCAGCACGACGTCCACAACGGCCTGCACATCGCGTCGCTCGCCGGCGCGTGGATCGGGACGGTGGCGGGGTTCGGCGGCATGCGCGACCATGGCGGGAACCTCACGTTCACGCCGCGCCTGCCGCCGGAGCTGGCGGCCATCACGTTCCGGATGTGCTTCACCGGTAGCCAGATCCGGGTGGCGATCCATCCGGAGGAGGCGACGTACTCGCTGCTGGGCGGTCCGTCGATCGAGATCGGCCACCACGGGGAACCGCTCATCCTCACTCCGGACGCGCCCGTCACACGACCCATCCCACCGACGCCGCGTCGCACTCCGCCCCAGCAACCTCCCGGGCGGGCGCCCTTCCGCCGCAAGCCGGTGCTGCCGCGCTGACCGAGCGGCAGGGTCTGGCGGTGACCCAGTGAGCAACCCTGCGGTGGCCACTGGGCAGCTCCTACGGTGACCGAGGCGACATTCGCCTGGTCAGCTGGGCTTGTGGAACGCGGCACAGGTGTCGGCACCTGCCCCGCATTCCAGCGGCCTGGCCAACCAGGCGAATCGCCAGGTCGAGCCCCGGGAGTCCCCGTCCCGGGCCCGGAACGGCCCAGGTCAGCCGGTGTGGGCGATGTTGACCTCGGCGGCGGAGATGTGGCCGTTGACTCCGTTGCGGGCCGTCAACCGGACGTATCGCGCCGACGTCGCCGACCACTCCGCCGTCTTCGTCGTCGCGTCCCCGGCCCAGGTGCCGTCGGCGACCGGAGTGAAGGTCTCTCCGTCGGCGCTGACCGCGACCTCGTAGTCGGTGACCACGCCGTTGACATTGCCGTCCTGCCGCGGCTGGTAGACCAGTGCAGTCGTGTCGTACGTACCGCCCAGATCGAGGGTCAGCGACTGCGGCGGCGGTGTGTACGGACTCCACGACTCGTGCCACATCGTGCCGCAGTTGCCGTCGATCGCCTTGCCTGCTTCGTATCCCGGCTGCTGGCTCGTCGCGGTCGCGGTCATCTGCGACTGTGGTACGAGGTGGGGATACGTCAGGTCGGGGTCGGTCGGCGGCTCCCCCTCGCCCAGCGGAATGAGCTCCGTCCTCGACACGTTGAGCTCTGCCACCGTCGGCGCCCGTGGGCAGCCGTTGACGTCGGTTGCCTCCAGCCGGACGTACCTCGCTTGCACCGGCTCGTCGAAGGGCGCTGTCTTGGTGGCGTAGGTCCCGGCCCAGTGCCCGCTCGCGGCGTTGGTGAACGACTTGCCGTCCTTGCTCGTCGAGACGGTGTAGCTGGTGATTCCCCCGGCGACCGGGGTGACGGCTGGCGTGTACGCCACACCTGCCACGGTCGTCGACTCCCCGAGGTCGAGGGTGATCGCCTGCGGCAGCGGCTCGACCGGCGACAACGCCGACCGCCACGTGGACCAGAGCCGGTCGTCGATCGCGTGCTCGGCCACGTAGTTGTGGCCGAAGTCGTTCGCCGTGTGTTCGCTGGTTGCCGTCGCGGTCATGTCTGTATGGCGTACGAACGAGGGCCGCGGACCCGTCGGCACCACCCGCAGGTTGTCGAACTGGGCCCGTTGCCACCCGCCCACCCGCAACCCCACCTGCCCCGTCGTGTGGTCCGCGTCCTCGACGGATGCGAGCTCGTCGCCGTCGAGCAGTGCCGTGACCTGCTCCCCGCGGAACCGCAGCGCAAGCCGGTGCCAGGTCCCCGTGCCGACGGCCGCCACGGATCCCGAGGCCAGCGTCCGGTCGCGTCCCCGCAGGTCCTGGGTGAAGAGTCGCCACTCGCCGGTATCCGCAACGCGCAGGTGGTAGCCGGCCGCGTTGTGCTGCTGGCTGTCGACCCGGCCGAGCAGTTCGACGTGCCCGGACTTCTCCAGCAGCGCGTCGACGCCGACCTCGTAGTCGCCCCACCAGCGCGGGTCGCCGACGATCGTCGTGGGCGGCATGTTCGTGTTGTGCCAGGTGATCGGCTGCTGGGTGACCTGCTGCTCGTAGCACGTGCCGTTGCGCCCACCAGCGCACCGGGCCGCCTCGAACCCGCCGTGGACGTCGGCGACGTAGCGCGCCAGGCCGAGACTTCCGACGTGCTCGAAGTCCTCGGCATACGGCATCGGCAGTTGCGCACCAGGATCCGCGTTCGCCGCCGCGGTGCCCTTCGCCTGGCCGGTCGTCGTCGAGAGCGTGACCACGTGGCCGGGTTCGACGGTCAGTTCGTACGCACCATCGGCCGCGTCAATGCTGCCTTGACGTACGAAGTCGTCGGCCGTGCTCGGGGTCGAGAGGTTCGTCGACCACACGTGCACGGGGCGGTCCGACAGCCCGCCGGTCACCTCGAACCGCAGCGTCTCGGCCTCACCGGAGTCGAGTGTCTCGATCACCACGCTGTAGTCGTCGGTGTCGGCCGACCGCAGCGCCACGTGGCTCGCACCTTCCGCGCTGTAGCCGCTCGCGCTGTCGAGATAGTGCCACCCGGGCTCGGTGAACTGTGTCGTGTGCGCGTCGACCCAGATGCTGGGGCCGACCTCGTAGAAGCCCGACCACGGGCGCTCGGCCAGCATAAGGCCGGTCCCGCCGATCGGGAAGTTGTCGTACCACGCGGAGATCAACGCCCAGTTGAGGTTTCCGGTGACCTCGGCATCGATGTAGTGCCGGTTCATCGCCCGGGCGAGCGGTTCCGCGCCGACGTCGTAGTCCTGGGTGCTGTTCTCGCTGTCCCACAAGGGCTTCCCGAGCGCGCGGGCCGCGTCGCTGACGTGACACTGGCGCTGGAGCGTCCGCCACTCACACACGTCGTGCTCGCCCAGGATGTCGATGGCGGCGTTCAACTCGGGGTCAGCGGCGATCTCCGGCGCGGCGAACCAGTAGTCCGGTGGATTGTGGTTGTCGGTGGCGGCGATCTTGATGTCACCGAAACCCTTCTCCGCAAGGGCTTCTGCGAGTCGTACGTAGACGTCGCGGTTGAAGCCGCTCTCGTTGGCGCCGCCGAGGTAGTCGATCGTGAAGCCGTTCTCCTGCGCGCACTCCACCCATGCGACGAGGTAGTCGACTCGGTCTGGCGACCAGTAACCTCCGTCGAACCAGCCGGGCGCCCCCCATGGCAGGCCGTAGAACTTGATGTCGGGATTGCGTTTCGCGGCCTCCCGCATCAGCCACCATTCGTAGCCGCGGGTGCAGTCCACCTCGTCGGCCGTCCGCATGTGACTGGCCTCGGCGCCCACGGTGGCGTCGACGTCACCGCCGATCTCGACCTTGAGGAGGTCGAGGGCGGCTCCGTAGTTGGGGGTGAAGAGGTAGTCGAGGATCTCGTCCCGTTCCTTCTTCGGGTAGTCGATCAGCAGGCGCGACGATCCGCCTGCGCTGACCCCACCCACACCGTCGAAGGGCCGACCGAGATCCTCACCGTCGAGGCTGATGGTCTGCGGCGCGGCGGCGTTCGCCGCCCGTGCCGCCGATGCGGCGCCGACCCCTGCCGACACGCCCGTCAGGGGCATGGAGAGCGCCGCGACCGCCAGCGAGACGACTCCGACGACCAACCGTAGCGACTGGACCCGCGATGTGAGGCTCACAGCTCTGCGTCCTTGATGTTGTGGTAGACAACGCGTTTCGTCGTCCCGTCGAAGGCGAGTGCACCCATCTCCGAGATCCCGTTGTATTCCTGGTTGTAGCCCGCACGGGTCTTGTAGTCCTTCAGTACCCAGAAGAAGTAGCCTGCGACGTAGTCCTTACGTTCCGCCACCTGTGCCCAGTGCGAGCGGAAGTTCATCGCCTGCCATTCCTCGGTGCCGACCTCGGTCTCCGGGCCGTGGTGGCCGAAGAACGACCACGAGCCGTTCTCGGTGATCATGATCGGTTTGTCGGGATACCTCGCGTGTACGGCGTCGATCGCGGGACCGAGGTCCTCGTTCTTGCCGTAGAAGTAGCCGAAGTACTCGTTGAAGCCCACGATGTCGGCGATGTCGAACGCCGGGTCGTTGGTGGTGTGCGACGCCCACGTGACGGGGCGCGCGGTGAGGTCGACGGCCTTGACCGCCGCCTTCATGTCGGCGAGCCAGGCGCGGTAGATCGGCGCGCCGTTGCCGTCGATCTCGGACTCGTTCTGCAGGCACCAGCAGACGACCGACGGGTGGTTGTGGTTGTTCCACGCCATCGTGAGTGCCATCGCCCTGGACAGTCCGTACTGCTCGGTCTGCAGCTTCTCCTGCGCCGCGTTGACCCACATGTTGTCGATGTCGTCCATGACGTAGACGCCGTGCGCGTCGGTCCAGTCGTAGGCGTAGGGGTGGCGCGTGTAGACCGTGTTGCGGACGGCGTTGGAGTTCGTGGCGAGGACATGGCCGAGCTCGCGGTCGTAGTCGGTGCGGGTCATCGCCCGCCCGTGCGCCCCTGTCTCCTCGTGCCAGTTGAGCGCCTTGAGGAACGCGGGCTTGCCGTTGACGAGGAGCTTGGCGTCGCTGATCTCGACCGTCCGCATGCCGTAACGATCGCTCAGCTGGTCGACGAGACTCGTTCCCGACGCCGCGAGAAGCTTGGTCGTCGCGGTCAGGACGGCGGGACGCTCCGCGCTCCAGGCCGGGGCGTCCGGGATGCCGGTCTGGATGCGCGTGACCGCCACGCCGCCCGCCGGGACGTCCACCGGGACACTGACCGGCTTCGCGCCGGTCCCCTTACCTGCGTCGAGGACGACCCGGCCGGTGAACGCCTCGTCGCGCCGGTTCTCCACCACCGCACGGACCTCCAGCTCGCCGTCAGCGGCCGCGAGGAGGACCTTCGCGACGGTGACGGTTGGCACCGCCTCCAGCCAGACCGAGCGGGTGATCCCGGCGTACGGCCAGTAGTCGACCGGCTTCCAGGGGATGGCGTACGGGTCGGTGATCGAAGGGCTGGGCTGGGTGTAGTCCTCCCACGAGGCGAGCCGGTGCACCCGGACCGCGATGACGTTGACCCGGCCCGGGCGGAGGGCGGCGTCACCTGTCGGCAGCGCGAACGGGGCGTACCCGCCTTCATGCGCGCCGAGGTGCTGGCCGTTGAGCCAGACGTCGGCGCGGTAGTTGACGGCGAGGAACGCGAGCCGGACGTGGCGTGCCGCCCAGTCGCCCGGGACCGAGATCGAGGTGCGGTACCACGCGTAGCCGTCGGCGAAGGCCGTGCCCTCGCCGAACCGGCTGCCGTCGTACCCGCCGAAGCCCGGCGTGTCCTTGAGATCCCACGCCGACGGGACGGCGATCGAGTCCCAGCCGGAGTCGTCGTGGCCGGCGCCCTGCCACTCTTCGCTCTCGCCGACGCCGTCCGGGTCGAAGCGGAACCGCCATGTGCGGTCGAGGTCGCGGTAGCTCCTGGTGGGTTCGTGCGTACGCCAGCCGTCGAACGCCGGGACGACCGCGTCGTACTGGAAGACCACCCCGGTGCCGGCGATGGTACGAAGCTCGGTACCCGCCGGCTCCCTGTCACCGTGTGGCGGCGGTTGGTTACCGGATCCCGCTGCCGCAGCCGCGTCAAGGGCGGGAGCGGCGGCCGCCGGCGCGGCGCCTGCCACCATGGAGGCCGCGATCGGGGTCAACGCGGCGGCTTGAAGCATGGAACGTCGGCGGATCGGACGCATGACGGGCCTCCTGCGGGCGGGCGCGTGGCGGGGCGGGCCTCGGCGAGCGGAGCTCGCTGGGGGCTGGCACCAACGCTTTCGTCGATGTTGCGCCGTGAGCATGGTCAACCCGACCGGGCTTGTCAAGATGTAGTCATAATTAATGTCTTGTTCTAGGCTGGCCCCCACACCACAGAAGTGCACGACAGAACCAACGCTCACAAGGGAGAACCGTGGCCGTCTACTCGCGCCGAGGCCTGCACGGGCAGACCGTGCGGGAGATGGCGCGTCGCATCTTGTCGGGGGAGCTCGCCGAAGGGGAGACGATCGATCTCGCCGCCCTGGAGACCGAGCTCGAGGTGAGCCGTACGGTCCTGCGCGAAGCTCTGAAAGTGCTCGCCGCCAAGGGGCTGGTGGACGCGCGGCAGAAGCGCGGCACGTTCGTACGTCCTCGCTCGGACTGGAACCTGCTCGACGGCGACATGATCCGCTGGCAGTACGCCGACCGGGGCGATGACGCGTTCCTCGACAACCTGCACGAGGTACGCGAGGTGGTGGAGCCGGCGGGTGCCCGGCTCGCGGCGGTCCGCCGTACCGAGGACGACCTCGCCGCACTCGACGCGGCACTGGACGAGATGGCCGCGGCCGTCGGCGTCCCGGCGGAGGAGGTACGCGCCGACCTCGCGTTCCACCGGGCACTGCTCACGGCCACCCACAACGAACTCCTGCTCCGGATGGAGGTCGTCATCGAGGCCGGGCTCGCCACCCGCGACGAGTTGGTCCACGAGGCCAAACCCGCCGACGACCCGGTGCCGGCGCACCGTGCCGTCGCCGAGGCGGTCAGAGACGGCGATCCCGACGCCGCGGAGAAGGCCGTCCGGGCCCTGCTGGAGAAGGCCCGCCAGGACCTCGACTCCACCCGACTCGGGGGCCAGCGCGAAGGCCAGCCTGAGGCGAAGCGGGCAAGTCAGCGGGGCAGCCAGCCGCGCGAGCGCCGGCGAGATCGGCAGGCAGCGAAACGGCCACGGCGCCGGAACGTAGGCGACAAGAGTGCCGGATGAGGATCACCGCCCTGCGTACCTATCCCGTCCCGCCTCGGTGGCTCTTTCTCCGCATTGAGACCGACGAAGGCGTCACCGGGTGGGGCGAACCGGTGGTCGAGGGCAGGGCGCGCACGGTCGCGACCGCCGTCGAGGAACTCGCCGAATACCTCGTCGGCAAGGACCCGCTGTGCATCGAGGACCACTGGCAGGTGCTCACGAAGGGTGCCTTCTACCGCGGCGGTGTGGTCCTCTCCAGCGCGGTCGCCGGGATCGACCAGGCCCTGTGGGACATCGCCGGCAAGGTGCACGGCGTACCCGTCCACGCCCTGCTCGGCGGACCTGTGCGCGACCGCGTCCGGGTCTACGGCTGGATCGGTGGCGACGAACCCACCAGCCTCGCCGAGGCCGCGAAGCGCCGCCTCGACGACGGCATGACAGCAGTCAAGATGAACGCCTCGGCCCAGCTGCGGCTCATCGACACCGCTGCCGAGGTCCAGGCGATCGTCGAGCGGGTCGCGACCGTCCGCGAGACCGTCGGTCCCGAGGTCGACATCGCGGTGGACTTCCATGGCCGGTTGACGGTGCCCATGTCGCGGCGGGTGCTGCCCCTGCTGGAGCCGTACCTCCCGATGTTCGTCGAGGAACCGGTCGTGCCGGAGGTGAGTGACCGGATCGGCGAGGTGGCCGCGGCAACGAGCGTGCCGATCGCCACCGGCGAACGGCTCTACTCCCGCTGGGACTTCCGGCCAGTCCTCGGATCCGGCGTCGCCGTCATCCAACCCGACCTCTCCCACGCCGGCGGCATTTCCGAAGTACGCCGGATAGCCGCGATGGCGGAGGCCTACGACGTCGCCGTCGCGCCGCACTGCCCGCTCGGGCCGGTCGCCCTGGCGGCCAGCCTGCAGATCGGCTTCGCGACACCGAACTACCTGATCCAGGAGCAGAGCATCGGCCTGCACTACGGGGAAGGCTTCGACCTGCTCGACTACCTCGTCGACCGTTCCGTGCTGACCCACCGGGACGGTTTCATCGACCGGCTCGACAGACCCGGGCTCGGCATCGAGATCGACGAGCGGACCGTTGAGCGCGCGACACAACACGCGACCGACTGGCGGACGCCGATCTGGCGCCGCGACGACGGTTCGCTCGCGGAATGGTGACCCCTTTTCCCTCAGCACCACCCACACATGACCCAGGCACACATGCTTCACACACAAAGGAGTGGCACCATGCGGAAACGGCCAGTGGACAGGATGTCGGGAGCCGCGCACGGGCTCAGCCGGCGACGGTTCCTGTCGGCGAGCGCCGGCATCGGGGCGGGGGCGTTGATGCTGGGGGCGTGCGGCGGAGGCAGCGAACAGGCGGGCAAGGTCGGCGGTGAGATCACCGTGTGGACCTGGCCCGACAACGACAAGACGTTCGAGAAGACCATCCCGATCTTCGAGAAGAAGAACCCGGGAACGAAGGTCAAGGTGCAGGCGTTCGCCTCGGACCAGTACGACAGCAAGCTGCTCGCCACGCTGGTATCCGGCACCGGTCCCGACGTCGCCATGGTGGAGATCACCAACGTCGCGAAATACAAGGGAAAGCCGGGCTTCGTCAACCTCGCCGAGGGTCCGTACGACGCGACGAAGAGCGCCGGCGACTACGCGAACTTCTCCTGGGACTACGTGTTCGACAAGGAGGAGGACCGGGCCTTCGTCCTGCCGAAGAACACCGGCCCGGGTGGGCTCTTCTACCGCCGCGACGTGCTGGAGAAGGCCGGCCTGCCGACCGATCCCGACGACGTGAACGACGCGTTCAAGACCTGGGACGACTATCTCGCCGAGGGCAAGGCGCTGGCCGTCAAGGACGAACGCTGGCTGATCGACACGCCGATGTCGATCGTGGGAGCGATCCGCGCCCAGGCTGGTGTCTCGATGTTCGACGAGTCCGGGGCGTCCCAGCTGACGTCGGACGTCATGGTGGCCGCCGTCGACTACGCCAAGCAGGCCTACGATGCGGGGCTGGTCGCGCCGTTCGAGCAGTGGAGCCAGGAATGGGGAGCCGCGATCAAGAACGGCACGGTCGCGACGTTCCTCATCGGCAACTGGTTCGGCGGGCTCGTCAAGAGCGTCTACGCGCCGGAGTCGGCAGGCTCGTGGGGCGTGACGCTCGCACCGGAGTACGACGGCAATGCCGCGTTCAACTCCGGCGGCGACTTCATCGGCATCCTCGAAACCAGTGAGAACAAGGCGACCGCGTGGGAGTTCGTCAAGTTCGTCACCCAGGACCCCGACAGCCTGCGCACGATGTACCGCGAGAACGACCTCTACCCCGCCTGGACGCCAGCCCTGGAAGAGGACTGGATGAACGAGCCCGACGACTTCTATGCCGGGCAGAACGTCAACGAGGTCTTCGCGCAGGTGTCGGAGTCGATGGAGACGCCGATCACCCATCCCGACGACCAGGCGGCACAGGACGCGCTGACCGACGCGGTCACCGATGTCATGAAGGGCAAGGCCGAGACCGGGGCAGCCCTGTCCGCGGCGCAGGCCCGCGTCGAGAAGCGTTCCGGCTGAGAGGGCGTGACACCCATGCCAGTGCAGTCCACACGTAGGTCCGAGGTGAGCGCTGTGACCGGGACGGCTCGAGGGGTCGACCGGCGGCGTTTCCTCGGCCTTTCGGCCGGCGTTGGGTTGGGTTCGTTCGTCCTCACCGAGCAGTACGACAACAAGCTGCTCGAGACACTCGTGCCCGGTGCCGGACCGGACGTCGCCGGCGTCGAGATCACCAACGTCGCGAAATACAAGGCGAAACCAGGCTTCGTCAACCTCGACGCGCGGAACGACCTGTATCCCGCCTGGAAGTCGGCCACGGAGGAGCCGTGGATGAACGAGCCCGACGAGTTCTATTCCGGCCAGAACGTCAACGAGATCTTCTCCGTGGTGTCCAACGAGATGAAGACACCGATCACGCACCCCGATGACTTCGCCGCCCAGCAGGCCCTGTCCGATGCGGTCACCGATGTCATGAAGGGCAAGGCCAAAGCCGACGATGCACTGCGCGACGCGAACCGTCGGGTCGAGAACCGGTCAGGTTGAGAGTCACCATGCCAGCTGACAGCCAGACAGCCACACTCCCCCGGGCCAGCGGACCACCGTCTCGAGCCCCCGACCCGCGTGGCGGCCGGGGGCTGCGGGCGAGGGTGGGCGCTAACCGCGCGTTCTATCTCTGCATCGCGCCGTTCTTCGTCCTCTTCGCGATCTTCGGCGCGTTTCCGATCCTCGCCTCACTGGTGATCAGCTTCGTGCGCTGGGACGGGCTGAGCACACCGGAGTTCGTCTGGCTGCAGAACTACGCCATCCTCTTCCAGGACCCGGTGTTCCGGAAGGCGATGGTCAACACGGTCTACATCTGGATCGGTTCGACGGTCGTGACGATGGGCCTGGCGTTTTTCCTTGCCTACCTCATCAACGAGTACGTCCTGGTGGGCAAGGGATTCTTCCGGGTCGTGTTCCTGTTTCCGCTGCTCGTCGCTCCGGCTGTGACGGGCATCATCGCGAGCGTGATGTTCTCCTCCCACGCCGGCGTCGTCAACGCAGCACTCAGCGCGCTCACCGGCGACCGGGTCACCTTCGAGTGGCTGCAGTCGACCGGATGGATCAAGCCGCTCATCATCCTGCTCATCGCGTGGCGGTGGACCGGCTGGCATCTGATCATCTTCCTGGCCGGGCTGCAGGCGATTCCGCGCGATCTCTACAGCGCCGCGCGGGTCGACGGTGCCGGCGAGAGCCAACTGTTCTTCCGGATCACGCTGCCGCTGATGATTCCGTTCGTGCTCTACAGCGCGATCTCCTCGACCGTCGGCGCCTTCCAACTCTTCGACGAGCCGTACGTCCTCACCGGTGGTACGTACGGAACCGCGAACTCCGCGCAGGTGATGGGCACGTACCTCTACCAGGCGGCGTTCCAGGAGTTCAAGTTCGGGCTGGCATCGGCCACGTCGTACGTCATCTTCGCCCTCATCCTGGTGTTCTCCGCCATCAACGCCCGCATGCTGCGGCGACAGGTCTGAAGGGAGGGAGAGCACTCGTGAACGATGTCGGCCACCGGACACCACGGGTCGTGATCACCGTCGCGGTCGCCATGACCACCCTGCTCTTCGTGTTTCCGCTGTACTGGATGGGAGTTCTCGCCACCCGGAGGACCTCGGAGGTGTTCCAGTTCCCTCCGCCGCTCCTGCCCGGCACGGCGCTGATCGACAACTTCGGCCGGCTGCAGTCCAGCCTTGACATCGTGCGGGCGCTGGGCAACACGGCGTACGTCTCGGTGGCGCACACGGTGCTGGTGCTGCTCGTGAGTTCCCTTGCCGGCTACGGGTTCTCCCGCTTCCGGGAGGCGCCGGGGCACCGGGTGCTGTATGGCTCAGTGCTCCTCACGCTCTTCATCCCACCTGCGGCTGGGCTCATCCCGTGGTTCGTGGAGATGAAGGAGTTCGGCTGGATCAACACGTACTGGCCGCTCATCCTCACCGGTGCCGCCACCGGCTTCGGCGTCTTCTGGATGCGGCAGGTTGTCGACAGCACCGTGCCGGCCGATCTCTACGACGCAGCACGGATGGACGGCGCCGGCGACCTGTGGATCTACTGGCGGGTGGTGCTGCCGATCATCCGCCCAGGGCTCGCCGCCCTTGCCGTGTGGAGTTTCATGATGAGCTGGAACAACTTCCTGATGCCGCTCATCATCCTCAACGACTCGGAGAAGTTCACGTTGCCGCTGGCGCTGACCCAGCTCAACACCGCCGCCGGAGGTGCCGACGTCGCCGCCGTGATGCTCGGCACGACGATCGGCGTACTTCCGGTGTTCGTCGCGTTCGCGTTCGCCACCAAGCAGTTCATCGCCGGCCTCACCGCCGGAACCGTGAAGTGAGGAAGGGCTCATGACCGTCGATATTCCCTCCCACCTGCCGGCACGGCTGACGATCTCGCTGTGGGACTTCAGCTGGTTCACCCAGACGATGCCGGGTGAGCCGTTCGAGGACCTCGACCGGGCATTCGCCGAGGCGGTCGAACGCGGCTACAACACCGTCCGCATCTGCGCGATGCCCTACACCCTCTTCGGCAGCGACATCCCGCCGGAGCCGCTGCGGATCGCCAACCTGGGAAGGGGATTCGGGAAGGGTACGCGTTGGTACAACAACGCCGGTGGCGCGGTGATCGACGGTCGCGCCCACCTGTTGGAGCTCTTCCGGGCAGCGGAACGCCACGGCTGCCACCTCATCGTGTCGAGTTGGGAGTACCAGCAGACGCCGAGCTTCTTCGCCACACCGGCACAGTACGAAGCGCTGGTCGCAATTCCCCCGGCGCGGCGCTGCGCGGCGCTGGCGGAGTCGATGAGCGCGCTGCTCGACTTCGTGAAGGACAACGGCCTCGCCGACCGGATCGCCTACGTCGAACTGCACAACGAGGTCGACAACGCCGGCACGAGCCTCACCGAGGTCGCCGCGGAGGGCGAGAGCGTGGTGGCGGCTCAGCGGGCGCTGATCGAGAGCGCGGTCGACCTGCTGCGCAAACGCCACCCAGACCTGCTGCACACGGCGTGCTACTCCGAGCCGGCACTGCACCGGTTGGACGACCTCGCCGGCAATCTGCAGGTCGCGCACTTCCACATCTATGCGTACGGCGTCCTGCGGCAACTCTTCGACGAGGCGGGTCTGTGGTCGGACGCGGAGTTCCCGACGCCACTCGTCACGCGGCTGCTGCGTTCTGACGCTCCGGCATACGACGACTGGCTACCGGACGAGGAGTGGCGCCTCGCGGCCACCGGCGTACAACGGCGACTCGTCTACACCCACGACTGGACCGACCCGGTGAAGTGGGACCTCTACCTCTACGAGCACTACCACCGCTACCGCGAGTCGATGCGAGAGATGGTCCGAAGCCGGCTCGAGGCGTACGCCGACTTCGGCGCGCGGCTCGGCGCACCGGCGGTGATCGGCGAGGGTTACGTCGGCTACACGCCGCTGCACACGACGTTCGAGGAGGGGCCGGTGGGCAAGGACATCTGCGAGTTCGCGGTGCTCGAGGCCAAGCGGCTCGGATACTGGGGCACGATCCTGTGCAGCAACGCCGCGCCGCACCATCCGTTCTGGACCGACGTCGCCTGGCAGCGCGAGGTCAACTCCTGGATCACCGACGTCTGACCCCGCGTACGCCCCCGGTCATGGGCCCAGTCCCGTGATCATGATCGTGATCATGAATTCCTTGCGGAGCTATAGCCCCGTCAGGCTTCACGGTCCCGTACGGCTTCATGATCATGACTGCGGTCCCGGCGCCGGCGCCGCCCAGGCGCAGCCTGGCACAGGCCCAGCCCAGGCACAGGCCCAGCCCTGCCGCAGGCACAGGCCCAGCCCTGCCGCAGGCACAGGCCCAGCCCTGCCGCAGGCACAGGCCCAGCCCTGCCGCAGGCACAGGCCCAGCCCCGCCGCAGGCACAGGCCCAGCTGGCGCAGTCCCTGCGCTGGGCGTAGGCCTGGATACGTCGTGAGACTGCGGCTCGTCGGCGAACGCCGCCGCTTTCATGGTCATGAAGCGAAACCGTACCATGACAGAAGGCGGGGCCATACGCCCCACGGCGTTTCATGATCACCATCTTGATCCCGGGGCCAGCATCTCGACCGGCGGTCCATGATCACGAGGGGGTGGGCGTGGCTGAGGGGGCGGCCGGCTGAGGGGGCGGCCGGCGGGGTGGCGGGGTGGAGGGTGGCGGGGTGGAGGGTGGCGGTGTGGAGGGTGGCGGCGACGTGAGCGGGGGCTGAGGCCATGACGTTGCGGACTCGTACGCATGGCAGGCCCGCAGGACCCGCGCGTCGGCGTGCCGAGGGCCGACGACCTGGAGGCCGATCGGCAGCTGGTCGCTGGTCAACCCGCACATGAGGGTCGCCGCCGGCTGTTGGGTGAGGTTGAACGGATACGTGAACGGCGTCCACTCGGTCCACCGCCGCATGCCCGAGCCCGGCGGCACCTCGCATCCGGCCGCGAACGCGGGGATCGGCAAGGTCGGCGTCAGCAGTAGGTCGTAGCGCTCGTGGAACCGCCCCATCCGAACGCCGAGATCCATGCGTACGGCGGTCGCGTCAAGATAGTCCAGCGCGCTGAACGACCGGCCCTCCTCGACCACCTCGGCGAGCCCCGGGTCGATCCGGCCCACCACGTCGTCACCGCCGTAGGCCTGCACGACCTTGGCGGCACCGGCGAACCACAACACGTGGTACGCCTCGATCGGGTCGGCGAAGCCTGGGTCCTCCTCCACGACCTCCGCGCCGAGAGCGGCGAACACCTCTACCGCCTGGCGCACCGCCGCCGCGACCTCCGCGTCAACCCGGGCGTACCCGAGGTCGGAACTGAACGCGATCCGCATCCCCGCGACCCCGCCGTCGAGGGAGGAGCGGAACACGTCATACGGCCGGTCCAGCGCCGACCAGTCCCGCGAGTCGGGCCCGGACAGCACGTCCAGCAGCACCGCCGCGTCGGCCACCGTGCGGGTCATCGGCCCGGCATGCGCCAGGGTCCCGAACGGGCTCGCGGGATACAGCGGCACCCGGCCGTACGTCGGTTTGAGCCCGAAGGTCCCGGTGAAACCGGACGGAATGCGGATCGACCCGCCGCCGTCAGTGCCCACGGAAACGACACCCATGCCGAGCGCCACCGCCGCCGCGCTGCCCCCGCTGGACCCACCGGCGGTCCGCGTGGGATCCCACGGGTTGCCCGTCGCGCCGTAGCGCAGGCTGTCGGTGACCCCCTTCCACCCGAACTCCGGCGTCGTCGTCTTGCCCAGCAGCACCGCACCGTGCTCGCGCATGCGTGCGGCGACCGGCGCGTCGCCCGTCCACGGTCCGTCGGCGTCGGCGGAGAGGAGCTGCGATCCGCGCAGGGTCGGCCAGCCGGCGGTGAGGAGCAGATCCTTGACCGACGCCGGTACGCCGTCGAGCAGTCCGGCCGGCGCTCCGTGGCGCCACCGCCGCTCGGACTCCTTCGCCTGCGCCCGGGCGAGGTCCGGATCGACCAGACAGTACGCATGGACCGCGCTGTCGAGCCGCTCGATCCGGGCGAGTGCCGCGTCGACGGCGTCCACCGGTGACGCCTTGCGGGTACGGAACAGCTCCATGAGCTCGGTCGCGCTACTCATGGCGAGCTCGTCGTCCGTCACGTGGTCCCCTCCCCTGGTGGCCGGTCCGCTACCGGGACGTAGCCCAGACGCTTGTCCACGACATTCTGCAGCGGCTCGCCGTCCATCCACCGCTCGAAGTTCGTCACGAAGAGCGCCGCGAGATCGTCGAGCCAGCCAACCGTGTCGCCGGCCATGTGTGGAGACACGAGGGTTCCGGGAGCACTCCACAGCGGGCTGTCCGCAGGCAACGGCTCCACACTGAACACGTCGAGCGCCGCACCCGCGATCGTCCCCGCCCGCAGCGCGGTCACCAGCGCCTCCTCGTCGACGATCGGCCCCCGACCGACGTTGATCAGCCGCGCTGTGGGTCGCATCCGGGCGAGCACGTCGGCGTCAACCAAACCTTGCGTCTTCGTGGTCAGTGGTGCCGCGACGACGAGTAAGTCAACTCCGCCAACGACTTCGCGCAGGTCATCGCTCGCGAAGACCACGCCGAAGTCCGGATCCTCCGGTTTCGGCGTACGACCGGCTCCACTCACCACCATCCCGGCCGCGCGGAGCTGGCGGGCGATCGCCCGGCCGATTCCGCCCGTGCCGACCACCAGCACGGACCGCCCCTCGATGCGTTCGGCGTCCCGGTGCCGCCACTCCCGGCGTTCCTGCAACCGCCAGGTCGTCGGCAGATCCTTGGCCCAGGCAAGGACGACCGCGAGCACCCATTCCGCGATCGGCCGGTCGAAGATCCCGCGCGAGTTGGTGACCACCACCGCGCTCTCGACCAGCTCGGAGAACAGCAACCGGTCGACCCCCGCCGACGCGATGTGCACCCACCGCAGCGAATCCGCGCCCGGCCATGCCGTACGCAGGGCAGGGGAAAGGAAATCCCAACAGAAGAAGACGTCCGCGCCGCGCAGGGCGTCACGAAGCTCATCGGCGCGGACGTACCGCACGTCCGCGCGATCCTCCACCGCCGCCATGCCCGGCGGACGATGCGTGTCACACAACACCGTGACGACGGGCGCGGCAGACCTGCTCATCGCCTGCGATTATCCTGCGTTGCGGCGTCCCGGCCGGCGGGGGTGGCTGCACCTGCGTGCACATGGGGAACGTACCCACGAGCCGGTCGTCAACGCTCATCCAGGACGGCACGCAGGAAGGTCTTGGTCCGGTCGTGCTCGGGTTCGGAGAAGATCTTCGCCGGTGGCCCCTGCTCGATCACGTGACCACGGTCGAACATCATGACCCGGTTGGACACGTCGCGGGCGAATCCCATCTCATGCGTGACACACAACATGGTGATGTCGGTGGTCGCGGCGATGTCACGCAGGACGTTGAGCACGTCGGCGACAAGCTCCGGGTCGAGTGCGGAGGTCACCTCGTCGAGGAGCAGGACCTTGGGCTGCATCGCCAGGGCGCGCGCGATCGCCACCCGCTGCTGCTGCCCGCCGGACAGCTGCGACGGATAGGAGTCGCACTTGTCACCCATGCCGACAAGCTCGAGCAGGCCCTTGGCGCGTTCGGTCGCCTCCTCGGTCGACAGGCCGAGGACCTGACACGGCGCCTCGGTGACGTTGCGGAGGACCTTCATGTTCGGGAAGAGATTGAACTGCTGGAAGACCATGCCGATCTTCCTGCGTACCGACCGGCAGTAGCGGTCGTCGGACGGCACCAGCCTGCCGCCCTTCTCCATGTGGGTCAGGCATTCCCCGTCGACCGTGATCGTGCCGCTGTTGGGCTTTTCCAACGTCATCAGCAGCCGCAGGATCGTCGTCTTGCCCGATCCGCTCGGCCCGATCAGCGTCACCCGCTCACCAGCCGCGACGTCGAAGTCGAGTTCGTTGAGGACGACATTGTCGCCGTAGCTCTTCATGATCTTGTCGAAACGGACCAGGGGATCACTCGATGGCTCGGCGTGCCGGCCGGCGGCCTGATCCGGTTTGTGGGCAGTCTCAGTGGCCAAAGCGACGCTCCAATACCCTCAGGGGAACGGCGGCCAGGATGCTGACCACGAGGAACAGCAAGCCGACCATCGTGATGGGTTCGAGGTAACGGAAGGTCTCCGAGCCGACCGTCTTCGCGGCCAGGAGCATTTCTCCGACGGTGATCGCCGACAGCAGGGGCGTGTCCTTGAACATCGCGATGATGTAGTTGCCGAGAGCGGGCAGGACCCGCGGAATGGCCTGCGGCAGGATGACGTCGGCCCAGACCTTCCGGCGCGGCAGGCTCAGCGCGGTGCATGCCTCCCACTGACCGCGAGGGACGCCGTCGATGCCGGCTCGATAGACCTCGGACATGTACGCCGCATAGTGGAGCCCGAGGCCGATCACACCAGTCGCGAGAGCAGGCAGCGTGAGACCGAGGGCGGGGAGTACGAAGAACAGGAAGTAGAGCTGCACCAGCAGCGGAGTGCTCCGGATGAACTCGACCACCGCGGTCGCCGACAGCTGGACCGCACGGACATTGGACCGGCGCAGCAACGCGAGGACCAGACCGACCACGAGTGCCACCAGCGAGCCGAGGATCGTGGCGAACACGGTGATCTTGAGGCCGTCCAGCAGCAGCGGCAGGTTCTCGGCGACGAAACCCCAGTCCCAGTTCATGCGTGTTCTCGCTTCGCCGAGAACCCACACGCTGTGTCCGTGCTTCGCTCACTTCGTTCGCTCATGCCGGCACCTCCTTGCGGACAACGGTCTTGACGGCCGGTTGCGTGGTGGCGACCGGTACCTGGCCGATGGACGCCTTGGCTCTGCGTTCCAGCCAGCGCATGCCGAGCGTCATGAGGTAGGCCATCACGAAGTAGAGAACGAGCACCATCGAGAAGATCAGCACCGTGTGGCCGGTCAGCTGGCGCAGCACCTGTGCGTTGAACGTGAGGTCGTTGATCGTGATGAGTGAGACCAGCGCGGTCCCCTTCAGCAACTCGATCAACAGGTTGCCGAACGGCGGGATCATGCCCACGACCGCCTGCGGGAAGATGATCCGCCGCATCCGTTGGGCCGGTGAGAAGCTCAACGCGATCGCCGCTTCGTACTGCCCCGGCGATACTGCGTTGACCGCACCGCGCACCACCTCGGCACCGTAGGCGCCGATGTTCAGGCCGAGCGCGACGATGCCGGCGAACATCGGGTGCATCTCCCAACCCAGCAAGGGCAGTGCGAAGAACAGCCAGAAGAGCTGCACGAGTGCCGAGGTGCCGCGGAAGAACTCCACGTAGACCCGGGCGATCGCCCGGACCGCTCGCTGCCGCGCCCGGGCCATCAGCCCGGCGAGCACGGCCATCACCAGTCCGATCGCCGCGGCGCCGGCCGTGATCTCGAGCGCGACGAGCGCACCGCGCAGCAACGTCGGGAGATAGTCGAGCATCGTCGACAGCATGGGTATCCGTCCTGTCAGCCCGAGCAGAGGCTCTTGGTCGTCTGGTCGGTCGGAAGCTCGGCCTTGCTGAATCCGTAGGGCTCGATGATCTCGAGCAGGTCACCGCTGTCCTTCAAGTCACCGAGATGACTGTTGAACTCCTCCAGCAGGTCGGCGTCTGCGGGGCGGAAACCGTAACCCCCACAGCCGGTCTGGGGTTTGCCGTCGACCACCGGAACGAATGGCTCGGTGACCTCCAGGTCGAGCCCCTCCCGGTTGTCGAGCAGGAAACGTAGCGTGATGCTGGTGAGGGAGAACGCGTCGATCCGGTTGGCCGTCAGGCCTTCGAAGCCGCTGGCGGAGTCGGTGAAGGACACGAGGTTTTTCACCCCGGCACCTTCGGCGTAGGTCACCTCGATCGCGCCACCGACGACTCCGAGCCGGATCCCGGCCTTCGCCACATCGTCGTAGGTCTTGATCCCGTCCGGATTTCCCTTGCGGACAAGGAAAGCGCTCTTGCCGCAGTAGTCGGGTTCGGAGAAGGCGATCTGGCCGCACCGCTCGGGGGTGATGTACATTCCCGCGGCGATCACGTCGACCGCGCCCGCCTGCAACGCCGGGATCAGCGACCCGAACTCGACCAGTTTCCCTTCCAGGGTGGGAATACCCATCCGGGTGAAGACCTCCCTCGCCACGGCGGGGGCCTCACCGACCAGGTCGCCTCCGGTGTTCTTGAAGCCGTAGGGCGCTTCGTTGGCGAACGCAACCTTGATCGCACCTTCGCGCTTGATCCTCGCCAGCGTGTCGCCGGCACCGGCGTTTGTCCCGGCCAGTGAGCGCCCGCATCCGGCGACGGCGACAGACGCTGCCCCCGCAAACAGCGCATGCCGGAGAAACCCGCGCCGGCCAAGACGCGGTAACGGATTGTTGGGCAACGGTTCCTGGACCACGTGAGCCTCTCCCTGTGGTGGTGAGGGGAATCGGCACGAGCTGGACATCCGGGTGTTCCTCGGCGAGGCGCAGTGCAAACCCTGCGACCGGCTCAGCCGCCCGGGTCACCGCCGGGGCCTCTGTGGTGCGAAGGAAGTTATCGGCGTACCGTACTGTTGTCAACAATCCGATCATCGCCATGCAGAGAATCTGCTAGGGGGTGTCTGATGGATCACGATCGATCAGTGAGCGGCGTATCCGCGCCCGGCTGGCAAGGCCGAGGAGGAAGGCGCACTGGTCTTGTGCGCCGATCGACGAGAACGCAGCCAGGCGGGATGTGGGACGCCGCGAGCCGATCGTGATCCATCAGACACCCCCTAGGGTCGGCGCGATCGGATGCGCCGGCGTGGTGGTCATTCGATCCACCCGCTGCCGGCGGCCGGGGTCTGGAGAAGAGCACACATGAACGACCTCGTCGGGCAGTCAGGTCTCGGACCGGTCAGCCGCGAGTCCACTGCCAGCATCATCGCGCGACAGCTGCGTAACGCCATCACCCAAGGCATCCTGACTCCCGGCACCCAGCTCGGCGAGACCGAGCTCGCCAACCGGTTGAAGGTCAGCCGCGGTCCACTGCGCGAAGCGATGCAGCGCCTCGTCCAGGAAGGGCTGCTGCGCAGCGAACACAACCGCGGCCTGTTCGTCATCGAGCTCGATGCCGACGACGTGCGCGACATCTACCTCGCCAGGTCCGCGATCGAACGTGCGGCGGTCGCCACCATCTGCGAACGTGATCCCGCCGGCACGGCACGCCGGTTGGAGAAGGCCCACCGCCCGATGGTCACCGCCGCGCGACGCGGCGATCTCAAGGCCCTCAGCGACGCCGATCTCGCGTTCCACCAGCTGCTCGTCGAGGAGTCCGGGAGTCCACGGCTTCGACGCATGCACGACACCCTGCTCGTCGAGACGCGGATGTGTATCGCCGCGCTCGAGCAGACCTGCCAGGTGCCCGAGGCCACCGTCAGCGAGCACGGTGCGATGGTCGAGGCGATCCGAGACCGGGACCTCGAACGCCTCGACAAGCTCATCACCGCGCACACCAACGACGCCTTGTCACGACTGGCGCCCGGCTGAGCTGAACCCCGTCCGAGGGTCGCCGCCGTACGCGCAGTGGCGGCGTCACCGTCACCGCAGAACCAGCTCCCCCAGAGAGACGGGTAGCAGCTTCACCAGCAGCAGGATCAGGACGATCGCCAGCGCCAGAAGGGCGGCCCACGCCACACCCAGGCGACTCCATCGCCGCCGACCTGCCGCGCCGTCGACCCGGCCCGCATCATCGGGTTTCCAGAGTTCCACCACGAGCCGGCCACCGAACGCACCAGCAGCGGCGACGAGGACCCACATCCACAGGTCCATGTCGATGTCGACCGAGGACGATGCAGCGCCGACCCCGGCGGCCAGGCCGATGACGAGCCCCAGTCCCACCAGCAGTGACCGGGCGATCAGACCCGCCCCGGCGAGGCGTAGCGCAAGGGCCGTCGCGGCCATCGGCAGGATGACGAACACCGGCGTGACCAACGCGACCACGACGAGGATTGCGACCAGCACCGCGGTGAGGAGGAGGAATACCGCGGCGATGACCGCTTCGACGCCGGACATGTCATCGGTCACGGCACCGGAGGTGATGTCGCGGATGATGGCGGTGCCTATGCGTTCGAACAGGACGACGATCAGGAAGCCGCCGACCGGCACGGCGAGGAGCGCCCCCGCGGCAGCCCCACCCGCCGCGGCGAACGACCGTGCCCATGCCGGTACGCCGAGCCGGGGGCGGTCCACCCGCACGTCGTCATGAACTGAGTGCGGGGGCGTGGATCCCTGCCCTGGTTGTGCTTCGTACATCAGGCGTCACGCCCCTCCGAGCCGGCGGCGGCGGTGGCCGGTTCCCTTCATGATCACCGTCATGATCACGGAAGGAGGGCTCGGGTCGCCGCCCAGCCGGGCGAGTCGAAATGATCAACGAGGCACGATAACCCGGCGTCGCGGTGTCGCCAACCGTCGAGGCGTACGCAGGTCAGAGCAGGGAGGTGAGCAGCGCGCGGTCGACGTTGCCGCCGCTCAGCACGGCGACCGCGCGTTGGCCCGGCCGTAACCCGCACCGCCGGTGGAGCAACGCCGCGACCGCGACGGCGCCACCGGGTTCGGTCAGCAGTTTCGTACGTTCGAGAAGGATTCCCATGGCCTCGACGATCTCCTCGTCGCTCACCTGTACGACGTCGTCGACGTAGCGGGTGGCGAGCGCGAGGGTGCGTTCGCTCACGAAGGGCGCCGCCAGCCCGTCGGCGATGGTCGGCGTGCGCGGTAGATGGACGACGTGCCCCTCGGCCAGGGCGGCGTGCAGGCAGGCCGCGCCGGCGGGTTCGACCCCGATCACCCGGACCGAAGGACGCTGCTCCTTGACCACCGCCGCGATACCTCCGACGAGCCCGCCGCCACCCACCGGGACCACGATGGCGTCGAGGTCGGGGACGTCCTCGAGGAGTTCGAGCCCGATCGTTCCCTGGCCGGCGATGATGGCCGGATCGTCGTACGGCGGGATCACGACCCGGCCGGACTCGGCGACGATCGCGGGGAAGTCGGCGTGGGTCTCGACCGCGCTCTCCCCGCGCAGGATCACCTCGGCGCCATAGGCCTTCGTCGCGGCGATCTTGCTGGTCTGCGCGGTGGTGGGCATCACGGCGGCGGCGGACACGCCCATGCGGGCAGCCGCCCAGGCCAGTGCCTGGGCGTGGTTGCCGGCGGAGATGCAGATGACACCGCGGTCGCGTTCGTCAGGCGTCAGCCGCGCGAGCCGGTTGAGGACGCCGCGCGGTTTGAACGAGCCGGTCTTCTGCAGGACCTCGGCCTTGACCAGCACCTCCACGCCGGCGCGCCCGTCGAGGCTCGAGACCGACAGGACCGGCGTGCGGAGCAGGTTGGTGCCGATGGTCTCCCGCGCGGCACGCACCGCCTCGAGTCCGACCACGGGACCCGCCTCCTTCCCGACGCAGCCCGAACGCCCTACCTGACGGTGACGTTGATGTACTTCACCTCGAGGAACTCCTCGATGCCGAGCCGCCCACCTTCGCGGCCGATGCCCGACTGCTTCACCCCACCGAACGGCGCCGCCGGCGTCGACACCATGCCCCGGTTGAGCCCGACCATGCCGGACTCCAGGCGTTCGCTGACCCGGATGCCACGCTCGAGATCGCGCGTGTAGACGTACGCGATCAGCCCGAACTCGGTGTCGTTGGCCGCCGCGACCGCCTCGTCCTCGGTCTCGAACACCGTCAAGGGGGCGACCGGACCGAAGATCTCCGTCCGCGACATCTGCGCGGCGGGCGGGACGCCGGTGAGGACGGTCGGCTGGTAGAAGTACCCCGGCCCGCCGACCGCGGAGCCGCCGACCACCGTCGAGGCACCCTGCTTCACCGCGTCGGCGACGAGCGACTGCACCTTGTCCAGGGCGGCGGCGTTGATCAGCGGCCCGACCTGTACGCCGTCCTCGACGCCCCGGCCGACCCGCATCGCGCCCATGCGTTCGGCGAGCCGGCGGGAGAACTCCCCCGCGACGCCGGACTGGACGTAGAACCGGTTGGCCGCCGTACACGCCTCGCCGACGTTGCGCATCTTGGCCAGCACCGCACCGTCGACGGCCGCGTCGAGGTCGGCGTCGTCGAAGACGACGAACGGTGCGTTGCCACCGAGTTCCATCGAGGTACGCATGACGGTGCCCGCTGCCTGCTCGAGCAGCTTCCGCCCCACCGCCGTCGAGCCGGTGAACGACAGCTTGCGCGAGCGCGGGTCGCGGATCAGCGGCTCCATGACACCGGCGGCATCCGTGGTGGTGAGGACGTTGAGTACGCCATCCGGCAGCCCGGCCTCCTGCAGGATCCGGGCGAGCGCCAGCATCGACAGGGGCGTGTCAGGTGCGGGCTTGATCACCATGGTGCAGCCGGCCGCCACCGCCGGGCCGATCTTGCGCGTGCCCATGGCCATCGGGAAGTTCCACGGCGTGATGAGCAGGCACGGGCCGACGGGCTGGCGTACGACGACGAACCGGCTCGTCCCGTCCGGCGACACCGCGTAGCCGCCGTCGATGCGTACGGCCTCCTCGGCGAACCACCGGAAGAACTCGGCGGCGTAGGCGATCTCGCCCTTGGCCTCGGCCAGCGGCTTGCCCATCTCCAGGGTCATCAGCAGGGCGAGGTCGTCCTGGCGTTCGAGCAGGAGGTGGTACGCACGCAGGAGGATGTCACTGCGGGCTCTCGGCGCGGTCGCGGCCCAGGAGTCCTGCGCCTCGACGGCCGCGTCGAGTGCGGCGACGCCATCGGCGGGTGAGGCGTCGGCCACCGTGCACAGCGCCTCGCCGGTGGACGGGTCCTCGACCCTGAACTCCGCGTCACCGGCGGCGGCGCGCCATGTGCCGCCGATCAGGAGTTCCTTGGGTACGTCCGCGACAACCGCGCGCTCGCGCTCGGCCTGGCTCATCTCGGGACACCTCCATGGCATCGCGCGTGTCTGATCACCCCGACCCTCGCCACCTTAGCTCTGACGCCACGAGCTCGTGATCATGAAGGGAAAGCGGCGCATAGACCCCAATTCCCTTCATGGTCATGGTCATGATCACCGTCATGATCACGGAACCGGCGACGGCAAGGGCAGCGCGGCTCGGAAACTCACAGCTATGAGGGATTGACGTCAAGTATTACAGTCGGATTGTCTGCAATCCAACAGAGCGCTTTGATCTCCAGGGGTCGCCATGGCACAGCTCTCCCCACTCCTCAAGCAGGCCACGCCCGTCCTCGCCGCACGCGGCGAAGGGGTCTACCTCTACGACGAGGAGGACCGGCGTTATCTCGACTTCACCGCCGGCATCGGGGTCACCAGCACCGGTCACTGCCATCCGCGGATCGTCGAGGCTGCCCAACGCCAGGTCGCGACGCTGATCCACGGGCAGTACACGACCGTCATGCACCGTCCGCTGCTCACCCTCGCCGACCGGCTCTCCGAGGTGCTACCGGCCGCGCTCGACCGGGTGTTCTTCGCCAACTCCGGCAGCGAGGCGATCGAGGCGGCGCTCCGGCTGACCCGGCAGGCGACCGGCCGGCCCAACGTCGTCGTCTTCCAGGGTTCGTTCCACGGCCGGACGATCGGCGCGGCCGCGATGACGACGGCCGGTACGAAGTTCCGGGCCGGGTTCTCGCCGCTCATGGGTGGCGTGGTGGTGTCGCCGTTCCCGGATGCCTACCGGTACGGATGGGACCAGCGGGCCGCCACCGACTTCGCGCTGCGCGAACTCGACTACGCCCTCGCCACGCAGACCGCGCCCGACGAGACCGCGGCGTTCGTGGTCGAGCCGGTCCTCGGCGAGGGCGGCTACGTACCAGCGACGCCCGAGTTCCTCGCCGGTCTGCGCACCCGCGCCGACCGGCACGGCATCCTGCTCGTCATGGACGAGGTCCAGACCGGGTGGGGCCGCACCGGGAAGTTCTGGGGACACGACCACTTCGGTGTGACACCCGACATCCTCGTCACGGCCAAGGGCCTCGCCAGCGGCTTCCCGCTGTCGGCAATCGCGGCACCGGCCGACCTGATGTCTAAGGCCTGGCCGGGTTCCCAGGGTGGTACGTACGGAGGAAACGCCGTCGCCTGTGCCGCCGCCCTCGCCACCCTGGACGTGATCCGCGACGAGCACCTGGTCGACAACGCCGCCGCCACCGGCGCCGAGCTCGCCGAGGGACTCCGGAAGGTCGCGGCCGAGTTCCCCGTCATCGGCGACGTACGCGGCCTCGGCCTCATGCAGGGCAGCGAGTTCACCGGTCCGGCGGGCCAGCCCGACACCGCGACCGCCCAGCGCGCCCAGCAGGAGGCGGCCCGCCGCGGTCTGCTGCTGCTCACCTGTGGCGCCTTCGGCAACGTCGTCCGCATGATCCCGCCGCTCGTGGTGCGATCCCCGCAGGTCCAGGAGGCGCTGTCGATCTGGATCGAGGCGGTCGGCGCCGCCATAGCTCCACCGACCTCCGAAGGCTGAGTGAGACCGCCGATAACCGAACGACGAGTGGTGGCGCAGCGCCTGGCGCCGTGGTCATGGGACCGACCGAAGGAGCTGCCATGAGCGGACTCTTCAACGAACCGTCGAACATCCTCGCCGACGAACTCCCCCAGCGGCTCGACAGCCTTCGGCGGGTCATGCGCGAGCGCGACCTGACGGCGCTGCTGCTCACCGCACCTGAGGACATCTACTACCTGACCGGACTCGCCCACCAGGGGTACTTCGCGTTCAGCATGCTGGTGGTGCCATCAGCCGGGCCGTCCGTGCTCGTCACCCGCGAGATGGAACGTACGACGGTCGCGGACCTGGCACCGTCGGTCGTCCACCTGCCGTATGCCGACGCCGAGCGACCGTCGGCCGCCTCCGCCCGGGCCCTGCGTACCGCCCTCGACGGGGCCGACGCCGCGAAGGGGCGGGTCGGCGTCGACCGGGCCGGCATGAACTTCCCGCTCGCCGTGTGGGAGGAACTCGTCGAAGCCTGCGCGTACGCGGAGTTCTGCGACGGGTCGGGCCTCGTCGAGGACCTGCGGCAGGTGAAGTCCGGTGCGGAGATCGGCTGCGTACGCCAGGCCGCCGAGATTTCGTCGCGGGCGATGGAGGCCGGGATCGCCGCGGTGGCTTCCGGCGTCACCGAACGCGACATCGCCGCGGCCGTGTCCACCACCCTCATCACCGAGGGCAGCGAACCGCCGGGCTTCGTGCCGCTCATCCGCGCCCAGGACCGGCTGTTCCAGGAACACTGCACCTGGACCGACCGCACCATCGTCGAGGGTGACCGGGTGTTCATCGAGCTGTCCGGCTCGGTGGCGCGCTATCACGCCCCGCTCACCCGGATGGTCTACGTCGGTGCGCCCCACCCACAGCTCGCCGAGTCGGCCGCCCTGGTCACGGCCGGCCTGGAGACCGTGCGGGCGGCGCTGGTCCCCGGCGCTCAGGCCGGTGACGTCTATGCCGCCTGGCAGAAGGTCGTCGACGAAGGACTCGGCCACGACCGTTACCGCCGGCACCACTGCGGCTACATGACCGGCATCGGGTTTCCACCCAGCTGGAGCGGCGGCGGCGTGCCCGTCGGCCTCCGCCACGACAGCGAGCTGGAGATCAAGGCCGGCATGGTCTTCCACGTGATCTCGTGGCTGCTCGGTCAGCAGCTGCCCGACTACGTACTCTCCGACACGATGATCGTCACCGGGGACGGCGGCGAGATCCTCACGACCCCCCGCCGCGACCCGCTCGTCACGATGTAACCCGTCCCGATGCAACCCGTCACGATGTCAGCAGTCTCGACCGCCGCCGCGAGGAGCCGCCGATGCGTATCACCGCGATCCGGGCCACGCCGGTGGCCGTTCCCTTCCGCGAGGCCGAGATCTGGGCATACGGCGGTCGCACCGGCATGGTCAGTGTCCTCGTCGAGGTCGACACCGACGAGGGGCTGACCGGACTCGGCGAGGCGTCGGCGTACCCCTCGGCCGACATCGTGCTGGCCGTCCTGCGGTCGCTGGATCCGTTCGTCCTGGGGGAGGATCCGACCGCGATCGAACGCCTCATGAAGCGCATCACGGTCGCCGGCACCTGGCATCACGTGAAGTCGACGAGCCCGGCGATCGGTGCGGTCGAGATGGCCTGCTGGGACATCGTGGGCAAGCTGTGCGGGCAGCCGTTGGTGACGCTGTTCGGCGGGCGGGTCCGCGACCACGTGGAGTACTTCTACTACCTCAGCCGCAAGTCGCCGGCGGAGATGGCATCCGACGCTGCCGCCGGGGTGGCTGCGGGGTTCCGGACGCTGTATCTCAAGGTGGGTTCGGACGACCCGGGCGAGGACCTCGCCCGGGTCGAGGCGGTGCGCGCAGGTGGTGGGCCGGACGCGCTGCTGCGGATCGACGCCAACGAGGCGTGGTCGTCGGCGGCCGCGATCCGAATCCTCGCGGAGATGGGGCGTTTCGGGATCGAGCTCGCCGAACAGCCGGTGTCGGGGCGGAACCTTCCCGAGATGGCGTACGTACGCAGCCGGATCCCGATGCCGCTTCTCGCCAACGAGGCGTCGTGGACCCGCTTC
Source organism: Actinopolymorpha sp. B17G11 (assembly GCF_040196095.1). Taxonomy (NCBI): domain Bacteria; kingdom Bacillati; phylum Actinomycetota; class Actinomycetes; order Propionibacteriales; family Actinopolymorphaceae; genus Actinopolymorpha; species Actinopolymorpha sp. B17G11. Next base: position 1,357 of record NZ_JBEFTW010000034.1, on the reverse strand, counting down.
GACCAGCTCGACGTCATTCGCCACGGTGCCGCCGACGTGCTCTCGGTCGACAACCAGATGGACGGTGGGCTGCTCAATCTCAAGCGTTCTGCCGGTCTCGCCGAGGCAGCGGGGCTCCCGGTGCTCAAACACAGCCTGGGCGAACTCGGTCTCGCGACCTACGCGGCCTGCCATGTCATGGCGGCGACGCCGAACTTCCTCGCCGCGAGCCAGTCGTACGCCTCCCTCCTCGCCGACGACATCGTGGTGGCTCCCGATCCTGACCGCGCTGCGCCGGCCCCAGGTGCAGCCGGTGCTGCCATTCCTGGCCTCGCAGCCGGTGCAGCCGGTGCAGCCGGTGCAGCCGGTGCAGCCGGTGCTGCGGGTGCACCGGCTGGTGCGGTCGGCCCGCTGCCGTATGTCAACGGTTGCTTGACGCCGCCGAGCGCGCCCGGCATCGGAGTGTCGCTCGATGCCGGGAAGGTCGCGAAGTACGCCGAGGCCTACGCCAGGGACGCGGCCAGCTTCACCTTCCAGCAACGCGATCCCGGCCGGAGCCCGACACCTCTCCTCCCCAAACTCTGACCGGTCCGGGCGGCGGCACGCTCGCAGACCTGTTCCATGATCATGCGCGGGAAACCCGGGCTTTCCGCCCGCGGAAACCGCCGTTTCCCACGCATGATCATGGCCGGCGGTCGAGTCGGCGCCGGGGCTCGCGCCCTCGCTAGTACCCCGTGGTTGAGATCTTTTGACGGTTCGTTTTGGTGAGGATCTGGTCGGCGGTCTTGGTCCAGACGAAGGGGTGGCAGCGGTCGTTCCAGCCGGTGATGAATTGGCGGATCTTGGTGATCAGGTCGCGGACGGAGCGGAAGGTTCCGCGGTGGATGGCTTGGCGTTCGATGATGGAGAACCAGACCTCGACCAGGTTCATCCATGACGCCGACGTGGGTGTGAAGTGGACCTTGATCCGGGGGTTGGCGGCCAGCCATTCGCGTACTTCGGTGCGTTTGTGGGTGGCGTAGTTGTCCATCACCAGGTGCAGTTCGTCCTCGGGGTAGGCGCGGGCGAGGTGCTTGAGGAACCGAAGGAACTCCTGGTGCCTGTGTCGTGGCTGGGTTAGCCCGGTCACCTTTCCGGTGGCGATCTCTAACGCGGCGAACAGCGTGGCGGTGCCGTGCCGGATGTAGTCGTGGGTACGTCGTTCAGCCAGCCCTGGCTGCATCGGCAGCACCGGTTGGGTGCGGTCTAGGGCTTCCGGATCACGGGTTGGGGTGACACCTGGCTCGGCCAGCCTGCGTGCGGGTGTGGGCCACGGGAGGCAGTCTCTGGATTGCTGAGATCTAGAGAGGGAGCCGTCCCGTGGCCCACGAGAACATTG
>NZ_JBEFTW010000033.1:0-88458 GCF_040196095.1 Actinopolymorpha sp. B17G11 | reverse complement strand
CTCGTCAGCCACAGCCTCGACACCATCACCAAAACCTGCACCCGCGCCATCTGGCTCGACAAAGGCACCATCAAAATGGACGACGACGCAGAAACCGTCACCAAGGCCTACAACAACGCCACCAGCAAATGAGGCGTCAGGGAGTGCGAGCCGCCCCCGAGCCGCGGGGGGCGAGGGAGCGAGGACTCAGGAGGAAACCCAGCCCCCAGCTCATGTGCATGGTGGTCACCACGACCGGCAGCCAGAGCTTCGCCCGCGAGTCAAGGCCGCGTCCCGCCAGGACGGATCCGGCCAGTACGCACAGCAGGTAGCCCGCCGGCATCACCAACGCCGCCACCAGCAGCGGGATCCCGGCGAGCAACCCCAATAGGCCGGCGACGATGCCGACTGCGCATCCGGCGACCGCGGTCGGCGCGGCGAGGTAGCGGATGTTGAACGTACCCGGGTGCAGTCGGCCGATCACCCGGCGCCAGCGGCCGGTGAGGTAGAACTGCCGGGCCAGCGCCCGAAGGTCAGGTCGCGGCCGGTAGGTCACCTGGAGCTCAGGGGTGAACCAGACCGTGCCACCGCCGGCCCGGATGCGGAAGTTGAGCTCCCAGTCCTGGGCGCGGACGAACGTCTCGTCGAAACCGCCGAGCTTCTCGAGCGTCTCGCGCCGGAAGACACCGAGGTAGACCGAGTCGACCGGCCCCGGCTCGCCACCGACGTGAAACCGCCCGCCGCCCAGCCCGAGCGGGCTGGTGTAGGCTCGCGCCGCCGCCCGCTCGAACGGCGTCTCGCCCTCGGCCGCCATCACGCCACCGACGTTGTCCGCACCGGTCGCCCGGAGCACCTCGACCGCACGCCTGAGATAACCCGCCGACAGGATGCCGTGCCCGTCGACCCGCACGATCACGTCGTACGCCGCCTCCTTGATGGCGACGTTGAGCCCGCTGGGCGTGATGCCGGCCGGGTTGGCGATCACCCGAACCCGGTCATCGGCGGCGTCGATCTCGCGGGCGATCTCCTCGGTCCGGTCCTCCGACGGGCCGACCGCGACCACGAGTTCCACCGCGCCCGGATAGTCCTGGGCGAGGACCTGGCCGACCGCCGCTCGCAGGTGCCGCTCCTCGTTGCGGGCCGGCATGATGACCGAGACCGGTGGCCAGTCGGCGCCGGAGTCGTCGGGTTCGCGGCTCACGGGCTACAACCTACCGATCGCCGCGGGCCGCTCCTATCCGGCCGTGCACACCTGATCGAGGTCATCGACGTGGGAGCTCGGTGTCCTGCTCGGGCCAGGCGTCGCGGCGTCGTCCCGCCGCCCGTCCGATGACGCAGGGCTCCCGGCGCCGTCGGTCGCGGCCGATGCCTTGGGTGACGATGACCGGGCCGAGCTCTGCGACTCTCCGCGGTCCTTCGACTCGTCGATCGCGGCCCGGATCGTACGCCTGATCAGCGGGTAGTCAGGTCGGGCGGTCATGATGAGCGGCGGGACGAACTGCACGGAGGTGATCTTCGCCCGCTTCGCCTTCATCGCCAGCCCGGTCATGGTGTCGAGCTCGCTCGCCGGGATGTCGGTCGACACGATCTGCTCACCTGCCCGCGCGATCTCCCGGAACTTCAACAGGACGTTTCCTGGCTCCAGTTGGTGCAGCATCGCCGCCATCACACACCGTTGCCGGGCCATCCGGTCATAGTCGCTCGAGTCGCTGCGCGACCGTGCGTACCACAGGGCGTGGTAACCATCGAGTCGCTGCGGCCCGGCCTTGATCGTGGCGCGGAGCTCGCCGCCCGGGCCGGTGATCGGCACGTCCCGCTTGACGTCGATGGTCACTCCACCCACCGCGTCGACGAGTTCCTGGAAGCCCTTGAGGTCGATGAGCGCGTAGTAGTTGACGTCGAGGCCGGTGATCCCGCGTACGGCGTCCTTCATCGCCTCGATGCCCGGGTCCGCCACCTGGTTGCCGAACAACGACTTGTGCTCGGTCGCCCACATGTAGATGGCATTGAGCAGGCACTCATTCCCACAGCTGAAACCGTTCGGGAACGCCTTGTGCATGACGGTGCCGCGCGGGAACGGCACCCGTTGCAGGTTGCGGGGGAAGCTGAACAGCGTCGTCCGGCCGCTCTTCTCGTCGACGGAGGCCAGCGTGATGCTGTCGGGACGCAGGCCCACCCGGTCGGCGTCGGCGTCCGCTCCGAGCAGCAGGACGTTGTAGCGGCCGGCGTACGGATCCACCACCTTGGTCCCCGCGAACACGCCCTTGAGGGACTGGCGCGCCACCGCGACGTAGTGCGACGAGGTGAGTACGAGGCTCACCGCGAGGACGGACAGGCCGAGCGTCATGACCGTCGACGTCAGGCGCTGCTTCTGCGGCAGGCCCAGTGGCCCGCCGAGCCGCCAGGCGTCCAGGAACAGCCCGAGCCAGCCGAGCGCCAGCCCGACCAGCAGGAGCTGGAGGACGCGCAGAAGTCCGGGATCGGCAAGGATCGAGACGAGAGCGCGTGGCGACACGAGGCCGATGAACGCCAGCAGCGCGCCCACCGCGACGGCACCGGCCGCGACGCGCAGGGCGATCCGTCCCACCTGTCTGTTGCCGGCGACGAGTTGCGCCGAGCCGGGGACCATCAGGGTCATCAGCAGCAGCGTCACCGCACGCCGGAAGTGCCGGCCCTCCCCACGTTCGACCATGATCCGGCGTCGCTCCCCCATGTGTTGCTGTCGGCCACTGGTCATACCAACACACGGGATACGACGGCCAGAATCGCCACGCCGCTCCATGTCGACCTGTCACCGATCGTGCTACTTCGACGTTCAGCCGGTACCGTGCCCCTCATGCCGAACCGCGGCTATCACCCAGAACCCGACGAATCCGGCGAACCGGGACAGAGCCCACGGTACGACTGGCTCTACGACGAGTCCGGACGTCCGAGCGCGACAGGACGTCGTACCCGCCCACCGCGTTCCAGCGCGTCCCCGTACGACCAGACGCAGCCCGCCCCACCCCCGGCCGGGGAAGGCCAGGGTGGTTACCCGCAGGGCCAGTCCGGTGCGTACGACCGGGGTGGGTACGGCCAGGGTGCGTACGACCAGCCCGGCTACGGTCAGCAGGGCTACGGTCAGTCCGGCTCTGGTCAGCATGGCTACGGCCAGTCCGGCTCTGGTCAGCAGGGCTACAGTCAGGACGCCTACGGCCAGCATGGCTACGGCCAACAGGGCTATGGCCAGGACCCCTACGGGCAGGACAGCTACGGCCAGGGGGGTTACGACCAGCGCGCCGGCTACGGCCAACAGGGTTACGACCAGCAGGGTTACGACCAGCAGGGTTACGACCAGCAGGGTTACGACCAGCAGGGTTACGACCAGCAGGGCTACGACCAGCAGGGCTACGGCGAGGGTGGCTACGGTCAGGGGGGTTACGACCAGCGCGCCGGCTATGACCAGCAGGGCTACGGCCAGGGTGGCTACGACCAACGCGGCTACGGCCACGACGGCTACGGCCAGGCGAGCCAGCAGGGCGGCTACAGCCAGGGTGGTTACGGCGCCCGCCGAAGGTCTCCCTACGACGAGCTGTCAGAGGACTACAACGAGCCGCCTCCGGGACGTTCGCCGCTGCGGCCGCCGGGCGGACCTGGGTCGGATGGACCACGACTCACCCGGATCCCGCGACGCAGGCGGCGGATCGGTCCGTTCCGCGTCATCCTGTTGATCATCCTGGCGTACGTCCTGATCCTCGTCGGTGTACCTGTCCTCGCCTGGGGACGGGTCGACAAGGTGGCGTTCGAACCGACCGACGAGCGGGCAGAGGACGGCTCCGGCACCAACTACCTCATCGTCGGCTCCGACAGCAGGGAAGGTCTCACGCCGGAGGAGAAGAACCGACTGGGCACCGGGAGTGCCGGCGGCCGGCGCACGGACACCATCATGGTGCTGCACGTGCCCAACACCACTGCGCCCCCGACGCTGGTCTCGCTCCCCCGCGACTCCTACGTCCCCATCCCGGGCCATGGCCGGAACAAGATCAATGCCGCGTTCAGCTTCGGCGGGCCGAAGCTCCTCGCCCAGACCGTGGAGGATGTCACCGGACTGCGGGTCGACGGATACGTCGAGATCGGGTTCGGCGGCTTCGTCAGTGTGGTCGACGGGCTGGGCGGCGTGGAGATGTGCCTGCCCAAGGCGGTCAAGGACGAGAAGGCGCACATCGACCTGCCGAAGGGATGCCAGGAGCTCGACGGACCGAACGCGCTCGGCTACGTCCGTGCCCGCTACTTCGACCCGCTCGGCGACCTCGGTCGGGTCGAACGACAGCGGCAGTTCATGTCCGCGGTGATGAAGGAGACCCTCACCGCCTCGACCATCTTCAACCCGGTCCGCTACACGCGCGTCGGCATGGCCTACGGCGACGCCCTCACCGTCGGCGACTCGACAGGGGTCTTCGACCTGGCGCGGTTCGCGCTCGCGATGCGGGCGGTGTCGTCCGGCAAGGGGACCACACTCACGGTGCCTATCGCCGACCCGGGACTCAGCACACGGGTCGGCAGCGCGGTGAAGTGGGACACGGAGAAGGCTCTCGCGTTGTTCAACGCACTGAAGGAAGACGCGATCATCCCACCAAGTCTGATCCCCAAGGTGCCGAAGTCGGAGGAGGGGAATTGAGTGAGCCGATCGTCGTCCCTGACGCGGTGCTCGCCCACGAACACGTCCTCGTCGACTTCGGCGGAGTGGTGAGTCCCGGCAGCTACGACGCCGACGAGGTGTTCGGGCTCGCGCTGCCCAAGCTCGCCGAGGCGTACTCCCTCGGCTGCCGGCGACTGCTGGAGTGCACGCCGAACCATCTCGGTCGCGACCCCGCGCTGCTCGCCCGGCTCGCCGACGCGAGCGGGATCGACATCTGGACGAACACCGGTGTCTACGGCGCGGCCGACCGGGTGGGAGTTCCGTCCTACGCACGAGAACTCACCGCGGAGCAGCTGGCGGCGCGGTTCGTGGCCGAGCATCGGGACGGGATCGCCGGAATGCGGCCGCGGTTCATCAAGACGGCGGTCCGCGACGGAGCGCTCGAGGACCTCGACCGGACCCTGGTCCGCGCGGCGGCACTGGCCTCGCGCGAGACCGGACTCACCGTGGCGTCACACACGACGGCCGGTGTCGCGGCGGTGCAGCAGCTGGAGCTGTTCGCCGAGGTCGGCGTACCGGCCGAACGCTTTGTCTGGGTGCACGCGCAGGCCGAGCAGAACCCGGAGTTCCACGAGCGCGTCGCGCGGGCAGGCGCGTGGGTGGAGTTCGACGGCCTACGGCCTGGTGCCGTCGAGTGGCAGCGCCGCTGCGTCGAACGGATGGCGGCGGCCGGTCTGTTGGGCCGCACGCTCGTCGCCAACGACAGCGGGTGGTACCACGTCGGCGAGGAGGGTGGCGGGGAGTTCCTCGGCTACACGTTCCTGCACACCGACCTGCTGCCGCTCCTCGACCGCTCCTGGCACCGCCAGCTGCTGGTCGACAACCCGACCGCCGCGTTCGGCGCGTGAGTCGGCCGCGCCATCGGCGTGGCGACCGGCCTCTCTAACGGTCGGCAAAGAGGTCACGCAACGGTAACGCGAATACGTGTCCATGAGCGGTCGCCGAAGTAACCGTTGATCGCCGTCGAGCGTTACCCACCCTGTCGGGCCCGTTGATCCTTGCCGGTGGTCCCCCCGTGCCACCGCGGAAGGCAACGGGCCCGGCCTATGTCTTCAAGGCGTCGATCGCGTCAGCGCCCGACATGCGCAGTCACTTCAGCAGGTGGCGGGCGAGGACGACGCGCTGGATCTGGTTCGTACCCTCGTAGATCTGGGTGATCTTGGCGTCGCGCATCATGCGTTCGACGGGATAGTCCTGGACGTAGCCGTATCCGCCGAGCAGCTGTACGGCGTCTGTCGTGACCTCCATCGCGACGTCGGAGGCGAAGCACTTGGCGGCGGCGCCGAAGTACGCCAGGTCCGTGTCGGAGCGCTCACTGCGGGCGGCGGCGGCGTAGGTGAGCTGCCGGGCGGCCTCGAGCTTCATGGCCATGTCGGCGAGCATGAACTGCACGCCCTGGAAGTCGGCGACGGGGCGGCCGAACTGCCGGCGTTCCTTCACGTAGCCGATCGCGTAGTCGAGGGATCCCTGCGCGATGCCGATGGCCTGCGCGGCGATCGTCACCCGCGTGTGGTCGAGGGTACGCAGCGCGAGCCTGAAGCCCTCCCCCTCGGTGCCGATGAGACGGTCCGCGGGGAGACGAACGTCGTCGAAGTAGACCTCACAGGTCGGTGAGCCCTTGATGCCGAGCTTCTTCTCCGGGGCGCCGAAGCTCACCCCGGGGTCGGACTTCTCGACGACGAACGCGGAGATCGGTGCGCGCGTCGCCTCCGCGGACGTCGTACCACCGCTCGAATCCCCCGCCGGCGGATCGGTGACGGCGAACACCGTGTAGTAGTCCGACACTCCGGCGCCGGTGATCCAACGTTTGACGCCGTTCAACACCCAGCCGTCCCCGTCCCGACGGGCGCGGGTCTTCATCGCGCCGGCGTCGCTTCCGGCGTCGGGCTCGGACAGGCAGTACGAGAACATGGCGTCGCCCCGGGCCACCGGCGGGAGGTAGCGCCGCTTGAGCGGCTCGGAGCCGGCCAGCAGCAACGGCATCGTGCCGAGCTTGTTGACCGCCGGGATGAGCGAGCTGGAAGCGCAGGCCGCCGCCACTTCCTCGATGACGATGGCGGTGGCGAGAGCGTCGGCGCCGGCTCCGTCGTAGGCCTCGGGGATGTGCGGGGCGTGGAAGTCAGCGGCCCGTAGCGCGTCGTAGGCAGCCGCCGGAAAGGCCGCCTCCCGGTCGACCTCGGCCGCGTGCGGAGCAACCTTGTCTCGGCACAACGCCCGGCAGGCTTCGCGGATCGCCTCGTGCTCCGGGGTGACGGCGAACAGTGGGGTGTCGTTCACGGGACTACCTCCTGATGGGACGTCCGCGTTCTGCCGAATACTACTTCGAGGTAACTTGCGTGGTCGGCGTTGTGCCGGCCGTCGGCCATCCCATGGTCGCGCGCACGTTACCGAGTTGTCACCACAGCGCCACCAACCGATCACGCCGAGCAGCGGGACGCTTGACGCGCTCGTGCGGTAGCCTGCCGGTCGGCGGGGCCAACGCCCCACATGTGCCCCTTGCACCGCCATTCGAGAGCGCGGCCGCTGCCCTGACGATCGCATCGCGTCCGCGGACCTGCTGGAGGCTTGAGCCCGTGACCTACCGCATCACCGTCCTCGGTACCGGTTACCTCGGCGCGACCCACGCGGCGTGTCTGGCCGAGCTGGGCTTCGAGGTGCTGGGTGTCGATGTCGACCCGGCCAAAGTCGCTGCCCTGTCAGAAGGACAGGTGCCGTTCTTCGAGCCCGAGCTCGAGCCGCTGCTGCGCAAGCACGTGGAGTCTGGCCGGCTGCGCTTCACCACCTCCTTCGACGAAGCGGCGGAGTTCGGCGACGTCCACTTCGTCTGCGTCGGCACTCCGCAGCGAGACGGCGAGTACGCCGCCGACATGTCCTATGTCGATCGGGTCATCCTCAGCGACCTGGTGCCGCGGCTCACTCGGTCGGCGCTCATCGTGATCAAGTCCACGGTGCCGGTGGGGACGACCGGACGCCTCGCCGAGGGGGTCGCGGGCCTGGTGGGCGACCAAGGGGATGTGGAGCTGGCCTTCAGCCCGGAGTTCACCCGCGAGGGACTTGCCGTCGAGGACACGCTTCGGCCCAACCGTCTGGTCTTCGGCGTACGTACCGAGCGGACGGAGAAGATGCTGCGTGACGTCTTCGCGGCACAGATCGAGGCGGGGACCCCGGTGGTGGTGTCCGACTACGCCACGGCCGAGCTGGTCAAGGCGGCGGCGAACGCGTTCCTCGCGACCAAGATCTCCTACATCAACACGATGGCCGAGCTGTGCGACGTCTCCGGCGGCGACGTCACGGTGCTCGCCGACGCGCTCGGCTACGACGACCGGATCGGGCGGAAGTTCCTCGACGCCGGCCTCGGTTACGGCGGAGGCTGCCTGCCCAAGGACCTGCGGGCGTTCATGGCCCGCGCGGGTGAGCTGGGTGCCGAGGAGGCGTTGACGTTCCTGCGGGAGGTCGACGCGATCAACCTACGGCGGCGGCAGAAGGTCGTCGACGTCGCCGCGGAGATCCTCGACAACCAGTGGATCGGCAAGAAGGTCGCCGTGCTCGGCGCTGCTTTCAAGGCCAACACCGACGACATCCGTGACTCCCCCGCGCTGAACGTCGCCGGCCGGATCCACCTGCACGGCGCGCTGGTCAGCGTCTACGACCCGAAGGCGATGGACAACGCGCGCCGGTCGTTCCCGACGTTGCGCTACGCGAGTTCGGTGATGGAGGCGTGCCGCGGCGCGCACCTGGTCCTGCACCTCACCGCGTGGCAGGAGTTCCGCGAGCTCGACCCGGCGGTGTTGTCGCAGGTCGTCGCCGACAAGAAGGTCCTCGACGGGCAGAACTGCCTCGACCGGGAGACCTGGCGAGGGGCCGGCTGGACCTACCGCGGCCTCGGCCGCCCCTAGGGTCTCGCCGCCGCCCACAGGGGCCCGCCGCCGAGGCGAGGGTAGAACAAGGTCGCGGATTGTTGGCACAAGACCGGAGCTGGACGCAGGATCGAGAACATGAGCCGATCCTGGGGCGACCCTGACGTTATCCGCCGGATCCTTACCGGATGCCAGACCTGGGCGGTGGTGGGGCTTTCGACCAACACCGACCGGGCCGCGTACTCCGTGGCGAGGTTCCTTCAGGAACGCGGGAAGCGGATCGTACCCATCCATCCGTCGGCGCCGACCGTCCACGGCGAGCAGGGGTACGCAAGCCTTGCCGACGTACCGTTCGGGATCGACTGTGTCGACGTCTTCGTACGTTCCGAACTCGCCGGCCCGATCGCGAAGGAGGCCGTCGAGGCGGGTGCGAAAGCGGTGTGGTTCCAGCTCGGCGTGGTCGATCCCGACGCGTTCGCCGAGACGACCGACGCCGGCCTCGCGATGGTGATGGATCGGTGCCCGGCAATCGAATGGCCGCGCTACTTCGGACGCGAGTGACCCGAACGGCGCGGGCGACCAGCCACACATCCAGGGGGGAACCACCATGCTGACTCTTGACACGTCGACCGAGTTCGGCTCCCACGTCGAGAAGCGCCTCGATCACGACACGCTGGCCTGGCTCGTCACGGTGAGCCCGGACGGTATGCCTCATCCGACACCGGTCTGGTTCCTCTGGAACGGCCGGGAGCTCGTCCTGTCCAGCCAGCCGGACAAGCCGAAGCTGAGCAACATCGCCGCCAACCCGCGCGTCGCGCTCCACCTGGACAGCGACGGTCAGGGCGGCAACATCGTGATCGTGAACGGTACAGCGCGCATCGACCCGGCCGGTCCCAGCGACGCCGAGCGGGAGGCGTTCGTGCCGAAGTACGCCGACCACCTCGAACGCCTCGGCGTGACGTACGACGAGTTCGCCGACACCTACTCCGTCACCATCCGCATCACACCGGAGAAGCTTCGCGGCTGGACCTGATCAGCTGCCGAATCCGACGCGCCTCACCCGCTTGGCGGCGAGCGCGTCGCCCTTGGCCCGGGCCTGGGATTCGAGGTCGGCCTGGAAACCGGCCATCCGGTCGCGCAAGGCGACATCGCCTGCTCCCAGGATCCGAACCGCGAGCAGGCCGGCGTTGCGGGCGTTGCCGACCGCCACGGTCGCGACCGGGACCCCGGCCGGCATCTGCACGATCGACAGCAGCGAGTCGAGGCCGTCGAGATGCTGGAGTGCCACGGGTACGCCGATCACCGGAAGCGGCGTCACGCTCGCCAGCATGCCGGGAAGAGCGGCGGCGCCACCGGCGCCGGCAATGAGGACCTGGAGCCCCCGCGACGCCGCGGTCTCGCCGTAGTCGAGCATCGCCTTCGCCATCCGGTGTGCCGAGAGGACGCGTACTTCGTACGCCACGTCGAACTCGTCCAGGACCTTCGCCGCAGCCTGCATCGTCGGCCAGTCGGAGTCCGAGCCCATCGCGATGCCGACGACGGCAGCCTCCGCTGGTCCGGTCGTACCGTCACTCATCGATCTCTCCCGTGAGGTAGGCCGCGGCGTGCCGGGCACGTGCGCGGACGTCGTCGAGGTCGGCGCCGTAGGCGGTGACGTGCCCGACCTTGCGCCCAGGCCGGACCTCCTTGCCGTACAGGTGGATGCGCAGGTCGGGATCGCGTGCCTGGCAGTGCAGGAAACCCTTGTGCATGTCGGCGTACGGACCGCCCAGGATGTTGACCATCACGGTCCACGGTGCCCGCGGCCGCGGCGAACCAAGCGGCAGGTCGAGGATGGCGCGCAGGTGGTTCTCGAACTGGCTGGTGACCGCGCCGTCGATACTCCAGTGCCCGGTGTTGTGGGGGCGCATCGCCAGTTCGTTGACGAGGATGCGGCCGTCGCGGGTCTCGAACAGCTCCACCGCGAGGATCCCCACAACACCCAGCTCACCGGCGATCCGGAGCGCGATGCGCTGCGCCTCGACTGCACGGTCCTCCGGCAGTCCGGGCGCGGGGGCGATCACCTCGTAGCAAACCCCGCCGCGTTGGACAGATTCGACGATGGGGTACGCGATGGCCTGTCCGGACGGCGACCTGGCCACCACGGCGGACAGCTCCCTGGCGAAGTCGACCCGCTCTTCGGCGATCATGGGCTGACCGGCGGCGAAGATCTCTCCGATGTCGCCGGCGTAGGCGTTGTCGATCACCCACACACCCTTGCCGTCGTACCCTCCACGCGCGGTCTTGAGGACCACCGGCCAGCCGCCGAGGGCCTTGGCCACCACGTCGAGGTCGTCCTCGTTCCTGACCGCGCGGTAGCGCGGGCACGGTAGGCCGAGCGCGGTGAGACGGTCGCGCATCGCGCCCTTGTCTTGGGCGTGGACGAGGGCGTCCGGCCCGGGCCGGCACACGACGCCGTCCGCTTCGAGCCGATGCAGGTGCTCGGTCGGCACGTGCTCGTGGTCGAACGTCACCACGTCACACCCCGCGACGAACGTCCGAAGGGTCCGGAGGTCGCGATAGTCACCTACCTGCACATCGCGGACGACCTGGGCCGCGGAGACATCCGGGCATTCGGCGAGCAAGCGGAAGTTGACACCCAGGGCGATTCCCGCCTGGTGGGTCATGCGGGCGAGCTGCCCGCCCCCGATCATGCCGACCGTGGGTACGCCGACGAGCTTGGACACGCACCGGAGGCTAACCCATGCGATGCCCACGGGTTGCCGCCGGCTCAGCGCGACACTCCCCGCGGACCTCGACGCAGCAGTGCCCAGGACGGGGTGCGAGATCGACGACGAGGCCGCTGGTCCCCAACCCGGAGAGCAGACCACGGACGAACGCGACATTGAGGCTGCAGACCAGCTCCGGTTGGCACTGCGCGAGTGCGTGGAACGGGCAGTTGCGGACGGAAAGGCGGCCGGGCGAGTCGGAATCCTCCGCCGGAGTGAGGGCCGGCTCGAAGCCCAGCTCGGCGAGCAACGCGACGACCTGCTCCAGCGGTCCGTCGGCTGGGCCGCGTTCGAGGGTCTGCCCGCGAACGAGGCTCCCGAGTTGTTCCCCGCGTTCGTACGCACCCTGCAGCGCAGCCGTCCGAGCGTCCGTGGGAGCCTCCGCGACGGCGGTGGCGAGGATCTCGCCGACCAGCGCGTACCTGCGTTCGGGGATCGTGAGCGCGACACCCTGGCTGGTGGCTTCGTACACCTTGGGTGCCCGTCCCCGGCCGCGCGGCTGCCCGGCGGGCGCTTCGTACCGTGCCCGCAGCAGCCCGGCGTCCACCAGCTTGTCGAGGTGGAAGGCGACCAGGTTGTGCGACATCGACGTGGCGCCGGCCGCCTCGTCGCGGGTCACCGGATGGTCCTGGCCGCGGACGTAGTCATAGAGAGCGCGCCGGCCGTGGTCGACCAACGTCGCCACGGCGAGCCACGTACGGTCATCGGGGCCGGCCATGTCAGCAGATTATCACCAACAGTCATTGTTGAAATTCTTCCCTCGCCAGGGCACGATGGACCCCGGCCACCACCACCAACCACGACCACCACCACCCACCGAGAGTTGCGTAGGGATCGCCGTGACAGCGCCATTGCGAGTCGTCCGCGAAAACACCGGACGTGACATCGACGCCGCCGAGCGGGCGGCCCGGGCGTTCCTCGAAGCGCTCGGCATGCCGCTGGACTCCGAAGGAGTCCGTGACACGCCGCGCCGGATGGCCCGCGCCTATGCCGAGCTCCTCACCCCGCGCGAGTTCGACCTCACGACGTTCCCGAACGACGAGGGGTACGACGAGTTGGTGCTGGCCCGCGACATCCCGATCAAGTCGGTCTGCGAACACCACCTGCTGCCGTTCGTCGGGGTCGCGCACGTCGGCTACCTTCCCGGCGACCGCATCCTCGGGCTGTCGAAACTTGCCCGCGTGGTCGAGCTCTTCGCCCATGGCGCGCAGGTGCAGGAACGCCTGACCAAGCAGGTCGCCGACTGGCTGGCGACCGAACTCTCGCCCAAGGGCGTCGGCGTCGTCATCGAGGCCGAACACCTGTGCATGACGTTACGCGGCGTTCAGGCGGTCGGCTCGAAGACCATCACCTCGACCCTGCTGGGCGTCCTGCGTGACGACAACCGCTCCCGCAGCGAGTTCCTCGCGCTGGCTGGTACGCACCAGAGCTAGAACGCACCGGGCACGGGCGCCGGCGGCATCAAGCCAATCAAGCCAACAGTTCGGCCGTGTCGAGGATGGGGCGGGAGAGTTCCTCGGCACCGAAGTTGAGCGTGTAAAGGCCCGTCGACACGCGTTCGAGGAAGCCCCACTCCCAGATCGCGGTCTCGTCGACCCCGGTGGCGGCGGAGAGATGCCGGCAGTAGCGGCGAGCGAGGCGGGGCGCGTCATCCGCCGCGAGCAGTTGCGGGCACCAGTCCCGAAGGACGACACCGAGGTCGTACGCCGGGTCGGCGAGGAACCCGTCCGGGTCCACGAAGACGAACCCCGACTCCGCCCCGGCCCGATCCGCCAGCACCCGTAGGGCGTTGGCGGGATGAGGATCACCGTGGACGACCACACACCGGTCGAGATCGAACGCGGCGGCGCGTCGCTCGGCGTACTCCAGTGCGCGCGCCACGACGCGTTCCGGACAAGGGCGGTCGAGGCGTTCCCACAACCGCTCGACGAGGCCGGCGAGCCCGCGCGCCTTCTCCTCGGCCGGCGTGACCGTGAGGCCGGGCGGCTTTCGCACCTTCCACGCCTGGCGCAGCGTCGCGCACAGCGTCTCGATCTGGCGTTCCGGTGGCAGGTCGGACTGGTCCATGGACGGACCGAGGGCCTCCAGCAGCATCGCGTGACGGTCGACATCGTGGGCGAGGAGTTCAACGTAGCCCCTGCCCGCCGCGTCCTCGATCGTCCGAACCTGGCTGGTGACGTCGTGCTCGGGGACGGCGAGCTTGAGCACGGCGGCGCGGTCGTCTGCGGTGCGCACCCGCGCGACGTACGACGCGGTCCCGCCGGCAAGCGCCGGACCCACGGTGATTCCCCACCGTCGTTCGAGGTGGGCGATGAGCTCCGGCAACTCCGTCAGCCACCGTTCACCCGGCTCGCCGAGGTGGGCCGCCTTGCGCCGGACCACATCCTGGACCTCGATCGCGCGCTCCGCCACGAGCTGGATACTCACATGGCGGCCGGGGCCGGGGTGAGGCGGGTCGGGAACGTCCGGCCGGTAGGCTCGGCGGTCTTGCCCGCCCACCTGGCTCGGGGCCTGACAAGCCTGGCCAGCCCACCCCACCTCTCGAGGTCGCCTCGTGTCGCTCCTGCACCGGCTCGCTCGCCGGATGCGCCACCTCGCCCATGAGGTGGCGAAGTTCGGCATCGTCGGTGCGGTCGCGTTCGTCGTGGACATGGGCGGGTTCAGCCTGCTGCGCTACGGGATCGACGGCGACGGCATCCTCCACGAGAAGCCGCTGACGGCGCGCACCATCTCCGTCGTCCTCGCGACGGTCGTCGCCTATCTCGGAAACCGGCACTGGACCTGGCGACACACCGAACGCCGGAAGGTCATCGGCGAGTACACCCTCTTCTTCGTGCTGAACCTCGCCGCGCTGGCGATCAACCTGGCGATTCTCGCGTTCGTCAATTACGTACTCGCTCTCCACGACCCGGTGTCGAACACGGTCGCCAACCTGGTCGGCATCGGACTCGGCACGCTCGCGAGGTTCTGGTCCTACCGCCGCTTCGTCTTCCGGGCAGCCCTTGCCGGAGCCACGCCCGCTCCACCGCCGGCCTCCGATCCCGATCCGGACGACCGGGTGTCCACCGCGGCCTGAGCTGGAGCTTCCGTACTCTTCTCGCCCGGCACGAAGACGGCGAACACGGCAGGGCGGCGCGAGATCAGCTCGAGGCGACCGCCGCCTGCCTCGGCGAGGTCGCGGGCCAGGGCGAGTCCGAGCCCGGTGCCGCTGCGCCCGCTCACGGCGCGTTCGAAGATCCGCTGGCCGAGCTCAGCGGGTACACCTGGACCTTCGTCGGCCACCTCGACCACGACCGAGCCGCCGGGCTGACTGCCGACCGATCCGCCGGATGGGCTGCCGGTCGTACGCCGGCGTACGACGACCGTGCCTCCCCCGTGATGCAGGGCGTTCTCCAGCAGGGTGGCGAGGACGTGGCCGAGCATGCCGGGCGTCGCCGCGACCGAGAGGCCGTCGTCGCCGGTGACCTCGACCCGGCGGTTCGCGCTGTCGAAGGCGGGCCGCCACTCGGCGACCTGTTGGCGTACGACCTGGTCGACGTCCACCAGCGTGTGCCGGGCGACGTGGGAGTCGCGGCTCTGGGAGAGCAACCGGTCGACGACATGCGAGAGTCGTTCGACCTGGCCGAGGGCGATCGCCGCCTCCTCGCGCACAACGGCGGAGTTCTTCGTGGCGAGGATCTCCTCCAGGCGCATCGACAGGGCCGTGAGCGGCGAACGCAACTGGTGCGAGGCATCCTGGGACAGTTGACGCTCGGCCGCCAGCATCTCCGCGATCCGGCGGGCGCTCGTGTCGAGGGCGTCGGCGACCCGGTCCAACTCGGGTAGGCCGTAACGGTGGCGGTGACCGCGCGGGTCACCTGAACCCAGCCGTTCGGCCGCTTCGGCGAGTTCGACGAGCGACCGCGACAGCCGGCGCGCCTGCCAGACACCGATCGCGACGGCGACCAGCACCGCGACCATGCCGAAGCCGAGCAGTGCGAGGCGTTCGGTCCACCCACTGCCGAGGTAGTGCCAGCTGAAGACGAGGATCGGCAGGGCGAAGAGGGTCGCGGTGACGAGGGCGATCACGACCGTGGTGACGACGAGGCGGGTACGCATGAGGTCCGGCCCGCCTCACTCGCGCTCGAACCGGAAGCCGACGCCACGAACCGTCGTGATGAAGCGTGGCTGGGAAGCGTCGTCGCCCAGCTTGCGGCGCAGCCAGGAGATGTGCATGTCGAGCGTCTTCGTCGAGGACCACCAGGTGGTCTCCCACACCTCGCGCATGAGCTGGTCACGCGTGACGACGCGCCCGACCTCACGGAAGAGTACTCGCAGCAGGTCGAACTCCTTCGCGGTGAGGTGGAGTTCCGCACCGTCGAGGAACGCCTGCCTCGACTCGATGTCGATGCGTACGCCCTCGTTTGGAGAACCCGCCGGCTGGTCCGTCCGGGCATCCGGCGTACCCCGTCGCAGCAGCGCACGCACCCTCGCCAACAGCTCCGCCAGGCGGAACGGCTTCGCCACGTAGTCGTCAGCGCCGGCGTCGAGCCCGACTACCGTGTCCACCTCGTCGGCGCGGGCGGTGAGGACGAGGACGGGTACGTTGTCGCCGTCCTGACGGATCCGCCGGCAGATCTCCAAGCCGTCGACGTCGGGCAGTCCGAGATCGAGGACCAGGAGGTCGAAGCCGCCCCGGTCGAGACTGCTGAGCGCGTCCGCCCCGGCCGCGGTCACCTCGACGGTGTAGCCCTCGCGGCGCAGCGCCCGGGCAAGCGGATCGGAGATGGCCGGGTCGTCTTCGGCGAGCAGGATCGCGTGATGCTCACGCTCCGCGGTTCGCTCGCTCGACGTCATGGCCACTGATGGTAAGCCGCGATGCCGACAACGTCCCGCCCACCTGGTCGGGCGGTCTGGCCGCCGGCAACTGGCCGGCGGCTGCCGGGCCCGATCGTTTGTTCGACCGGAAGAGACCGGTTGCCCGCAGCCGCCGATGGGTAACTTCTCATCGGCACGAGAACGGCGAGCGCCGGTCCGCGGGGCCGGCCACGGGGGAGGTCGTTGCGTCGTGGGAAAGTCCTGCCCGCTTCGGGCGTCGGTCCGGCTGGGCGGCGTTGCCGTCGCGCTGGCCGCCATGATCATCGGGTGCACCGGCGGGGGAGCCGACAAAAATGACGACGGAGTGGCTGTGACCAAACCGGCCGTCCGGGTGGTCAACGCACCTGAGATCGGCAAGATCGTGGTCGACGCCAAGGGCATGCCGCTCTATGTCAATGACCTCGATACCGGGCGCAAGATCGCATGCGGGGGAGAGTGCGCGATGACGTGGCGGCCGTTCGCCGTCGCGAGCGCGGCCGTCCCGCTGAAGCTTCGCGGCGTCAACGGCAGCTTCGGTACCGTGAAGCGGTCCAACGGCACCTTCCAGCTGACGCTGACCGGCCACCCGGTCTATACGTACACCAAGGAAGGGACGCGGGGAACGGCGAAGGGCAACGGCATGACCGACACGTACCAGGGCAGGAAGTTCACCTGGCACGTCGTCACGGCCACCGGGCGCGTGGAGCCCGCGGGCTCCGCGAGCCCGTCCGCAACGCCAGACCGCTGACCGAGCCGCGCCGCGGTGGACCGTTCGGCGCGGCGCGCTTCGGCGCGGTGTTACCGGGCCGCCGGCACGGTACGGCTGCGCGGCCCGGCCCGCAGTACCTGGGACGGGAGCTGACGGCCGACCAGCCGCTCCGCCTGGGCGGCGACGTCGAGCAGCCGATCGAGGTCGACTCCGGTCTCGACGCCCATGTCGGCGAGCATGTGGACGAGCTCCTCGGTGGCGATGTTGCCGCTCGCGCCCGGTGCGTACGGACAGCCGCCCAGTCCGCCGACACTCGCGTCGAATTCGGTGACGCCGATCTGCAGCGCTGCGAGGACGTTGGCGAGCCCCGTCCCCCGCGTGTTGTGGAAGTGCAGCGCCAGCGGAGTGTCGGGCAGGGTGGCGCGGGTGGCCTCGACGAGCCGTTCGACCCGGGTGGGCGTGGCCATGCCGGTGGTGTCGCCGTAGGCCAGGGAGTCCGCTCCCGCGGCGACGGCCGCCCGGGCAACGGACAGCACCTGCTCGAGGAGGATGTCCCCGTCGTACGGACAACCCCACGCGGTGGCAACCACGACCTGGCAGGTCGCTCCGCGTGCGTGGGCGAGCGCGACGATCGGGGCGAGGCCCGCGAGGGACTCCTCGGTCGAGCGGTTGAGGTTGGCGCGGTTGTGTCGGTCAGAGGCCGACACCACGACCTCGAGAGAACGTGCGCCGGCATCGAGTGCCCGCTCGGCTCCGGTGAGGTTCGGGACCAGGGCGGAGTAGTCGATGTCGGGATCCTTGCTGATCCGCTTCCACACCTCCGTTGCGTCCCCCATCGCGGGGATCGCCCGAGGATGGACGAAACTGACCGCCTCGATCCGCTGCAGCCCGGTTCCGGACAGCGCGTCGATGAGCGCGACTTTGCCTTCGGTGGGCACGGGATCCTCGTTCTGCAGGCCGTCCCGTGGTCCGACCTCACGGATCGTCACCCGCTCAGGTAGCCGCATGCTGGCTCACCTCCCGGTACCAGTGTCCCCCGGCCACCTGGTGACTTCTGGCCAACTGGGCGGGCGCTTCTCGTTGAACGCGGCGATGCCCTCTCGCCGGTCGGCCGAGAACGCCGTCTCCCGCCACGCGGCGTCCTCGATCTCCAGCCCTTCGGCGAGCCCGGCGGCCGCACCGAGCCGGAGGGCCCGCTTCGCGCTGCGTACGCCGACCGGGGAGTTGCCGGCGATCTGCCGCGCCAGGTCGACGGCGGTTTCGCGTGCCTGGCCCGGCGGCACGAGGCGGTCGACGAAGCCGAGCCGTTCCCCCTCCGCCGCCTCCACCCGCCGGGCGGTGACGATCAGGTCGAACGCACGGGACCAGCCGATCCGGCGCGCCAGCAGCTGCGTACCGCCGCCGCCAGGCACGAGGCCGACCGACACCTCGGGCAGTCCGAAGATCGCGGTCTGGTCGGCCACGATGAGGTCACCGGCGAGGGCCAGCTCGAACCCGCCGCCCAGCGCGTAACGGTGCACGGCGACGACGACCGGCACCGGGAGGTCCAGCAGCCCGCCGAACGCCGCCCGCATGATCGGCCGCTGCGCCCACAGGTCGGCGTCGGTGAAGTCGCTGCGCTCCTTCAGGTCCGCACCGACGCAGAACGCCTTCTCACAGGCGCTCGACACCACGACCGCCCGGACACGGCGATCTGCGGCGAGGTCGGCGGAAGCGCGCCCGATCGACCGGGCGAGGTTCGTGGAGAGCGCGTTCAGCGCCTCCGGCCGGTCGAGAACGAACTCCGCGACGTTGCCGGCGTCGTCGAGGCGCCGCAGCCGCACACCGTCGTAGGCCGCCTCGTCGTACGTCCGCTCCCCCATGCCGGCAAGTCTCTCAGGTCACCTGCCGCCGCTCGCGGACCTCGTCGTCGTCGGCCTCCCGGGCGAAGACGAGTTCGGACAGGGCGCGCTGGACCTTCTCCACCTGCGGTACGTCGGGCAGGACGACCTTGCCCTGCTCTCCCGCGGACCAGATGACGAGCGTTCCGCAGCCGAGCATGCGGTCGAGGAGCCCGCGCTCGCTGGAGACGTCGTTGACCCGGGTGAGCGGGATGTCGCGGCCGGTACGCGTGATGACGCCGTGCCGGGTGATGATCCGTCGGTCGGTGACGGCGTAGGTGGAGGCGAGCCAGGTGAGCAGTGGCCAGATGGCGTAGACGAGGGCACCGATCACGGCGATGGCGACGAGCCCGATCCGGATCCACTGCTGGTACTCGCCCGCCGGGATGAGCGCGACGACGATCACGGCGGCCACCACCGTGGCGAGCAGGAGAAGCACCGGACCGATCATGATCTTCCAGTGCGTACGCATGCTCATGACGAGTTGCTCGTTCTCCCCGAGCAACTTGGCTGAGATGCCCATCGGTGCTCCTCACAGGTGTCGGCGAAGGTGTCCGCACGGGTGTCGGCAGTGCGTGACGGTCAGGCGAATCATGCCCGACGTCGGCGGGTCAACGCACGTGGACGACGTCGCCCGCGCCGAGCGGCCGGTCACCGGCGGCGGTCTCGACGACGAGCCGACCCTCGGAGTCGACCTCGCGGGCCAGTCCCTCGACCCACCGGTCGGGTCCGATCTGGACGCGCACCTGGCGGCCGATCGTGGCGCAGCGCCGGAGGTAGGCCTGGCGGATTCCGCCGCCGGCTCCCTCCGCGGGGTCGCCGTGGGCGTCCCGCCACGCGCGGTAGAGAGTCTCGAAGGTACGCAGGAGCGCGATCAGCAACGTGGAACGGTCTGTGTCGGCCGCCCCGGCGAGGCGCAGGGAGATGGCATGGTCGTCAGGCAGTTCGTCCGGGGCGCTGGTGACGTTGAGGCCGATCCCGACGACCGCCGCCGGATCTTCGGGGATCTCGATGCGCTCGACCAGGATTCCGCAGAGCTTTCGTTCGGCCAGGAGGACGTCGTTCGGCCACTTCAGCACGGGTCGTACGCCAGAGACCGCGGCGACGGCCTCGACGACCGCACAGCCGGCGAGCAGCGGGAGCCACGGCCAGCGGCGGGGCGGCACGGCGTCGCCGGGACGGAGCAGGATCGAGAACGTCAGACCGGAGCGGGGGGCCGAGGACCAGCCACGGTCGAGGCGGCCGCGCCCGGCACTCTGGTGCTCGGCGACGAAAACGCTGCCCTCCGGGGCGCCGGCGAGAGCACGGGTGCGGAGTTCGGCGTTGGTCGATCCGGTCTCGGTCACGACCTGCAGGTCGCTCACGAACCGGCCCGGTCCGGTGAGGGCACGCCGCAACTTGTCGGCGCGCAGGGACGGCCGGTCGAGGTCGACGTACGGCGAGCCCGAAGCCATGGCACCAGCCTATGGCGTCCGCGCCTCCCCGCAGTGCGGGACTTGTCAGAGGTTTCTCGTCATAGAAGACGAGAAACCTCTGACAAGTCCGCTGACGACCGAAGACGGCACCGCGTGCCGACAGGCGTGGCGGGCACCGCCTCAGGACAGGAACAGCTCCACGACGGGGACGAGTTCGTTCGGGCGCTGGATCGGCAGGTCCAGCGTCACCGTGCCGGCCGGGATACCGCGCAAGGAGGTGTTGCCGTCATCCTCTGAGCCGGCGTACTCCCGCCACCGGACCTCTGAGGCATCGTGGAGCAACTGCGCGTACTTCACCCTCCCTGCCAACCCCGGCAGGTGCACGTGCCGGAACGGCCAGGCGAACAGGTGCAGGTAGAGCCGGTCCCCCCGTTGGGTGTAGCGCGCGTCGGCCGGAGGGGTGAAGTCCGAACGGCCCGCGCCGTAGATCGCCCGCCCGTTGCGCCTGGTCCAGCGCCCGATCTCCTCCAGCGTGGCCAGAGCCCGCTCGTCGAACTCCCCGCGCCCGGTGGGGCCGACGTTCAGCAGCAGGTTGCCGTCCTTCGACACCGAGTCGACCAGCATCCGTACGAGCAGGTCGGGCGACTTCCAGTCGAGGTTGTCCCGGTCGTACCCCCAACTGCCGTTGAGCGTCTGGCACGCCTCCCACGGCACTTCCCGGCCGTCGATGGTCGGCGCGGTGTGCGGTTGGAACTGCTCAGGTGTCGTGAAGTCGCCGGGGTAGTCGAGCCGGTTGTTGATGAGGACGTCCGGCTGCAGGCCGCGGACCAACGTGACGAGCGCCTCGGAGTCCCAGTCCTCGCGGCCCTTGCCGGGCAGGCCGTACGCCTCTCGTCCCGGGTAGGAGAAGTCGAACCACATCACGTCGACGTCGCCGTAGCGGGTGAGCAGTTCCTCGACCTGCCCGTGGAGGTACGCCCGATAGACCGCGATGTCGCGTTTGCCGGGGACGGTCTCGCGGGCGCGGTAGTCGGCGTCCTCGATCCGCGGGTGCATCGTGTCGACGGTGTAGTGCGGGTGGTGCCAGTCGATCACCGAGTGGTAGAAGCCGACGCCGAGATCCTCCGCGCGGAACGCGTCGACGAACGGGCGCAGCAGGTCGCGCCCGGCGGGCGTCTTCGTCGCCTTGTAGTCGGTGAGGTCGGAGTCCCACAGGCAGAAGCCCTCGTGGTGCTTCGTGGTGAGCACGGTGTACTTCATGCCGGCCCCACGCGCCGCCTGCGCCCACACACGCGGGTCGTAGAGATCGGGGTCGAAGTGGTCGAAGTAGGGCTGGTACTGCTCGTCGGTCAGCTGCTCCCGCTTCTTCACCCACTCGTGCCGGGCCGGCAGGGCGTAGAGCCCCCAGTGGACGAACAGCCCGAACCGGCGTTCGCGGAGCTTGTCAATTGACGCTTGCGGTGCCGGCATGGTGGAGACCCTTCTCGCGCGGTGTGTTCTTAGGTCAGATGTCTATCCATATATCCGAGCCGATCGCAAGAGGCGGGGCATTGCCGATGCCGGCACCTCAGCCCTTGGATGAGGGTCACCCTGCGCCGAACCTATGGGCGGAAGGGCACCCTCATGCGAACGGCGACTGGGCGAGGGCACCCTCATGCGAACGGCGACTGGGCGCGGCGGCGAATGACCACGCTGAGCATGCCTGTCGGTGCAGGACAGGCGTCGGTGCGCGGCCCGGGTACCAAAGGCATGCTCAGCGTGGTCATTCGCCACGGGGCGCGCCCTGCGCCGAGCCGCCCTGATTCGCCCGCAGGACCTTGAGCGCTCCCACGGTTGCGTACCCCCGCCACTCGAGGGCGCCGGCCGCGGAGTGGGAGGTGAAGTCGACGATCCACCCGCCGTCGTCCTGCTGGAGACTCGCGAGCCGTCGAAGGTCCGCGGCGATCACGTCGTGGCTCAGCGCGGCGCGGAGCGGACGGCCCGGCAACGGGGAGAAGTCCAGCGGGCGTAGGGCCTCGTCCTCGATGCCACCCTCGACCGGCAACGTTCCGGTGTCCGGAAGTAGCCGGCTCAGGCGGTCCAGCTCGGTCGCGGCCTCCGGGCGTACGTCATGGATCGCGTCGAGGAAGCACAGGACGTACCGGAGCTCGAGCGTGCCGCGCGGACCGTCACGGCTGGTGACGCGCCGCAGGCAGAAGTCGGTGGCACGCGCGAGCCACGGATGGTCGCGGACCGCCGGATCCTGTCGCGCGACGCCGTGGGCGGCAGCGACGACGGCCGCCGTGATGTGCAGCGACGAGGCGGACGGATCGGCCTCGGCCCAGAACGGCGCCGACCCCGCGCGGGCGGTGAGGGGCAGCGCGAACGGCAGTCCCCCGTCGGACAGGGTCACCGACGCCAGCCAGTCACACAGGTGGCTCGCCACCTCGCCCGTCCCGCGCCCCACCTCCTCCAAGACCTCGAAGGCGTGCAGCGCACCCGCCGGTTGGCTCTCCGGCGACCGCAGGTCCGGCTCGAGGCCCCAGCCGAAACCACCGTCGTCGTTCCGGTACGCCGTGACAGCGGCGAGGAGCGCCCCCGCCCTCCCCTGCCCGGTGATCAGGTCGAAGCGCCGGCGGTCGAGCAGCCGGGCATGGGTCGTCATGAAGGCCGCGGCCCGGTCCAGGTCGATGTCGAGATCGATGTCCATGCCCGTCATGCTGCCCGGGGCGGACGGGTTTCCACTTGAACGGATCGGACACGCCGGGCACGGGCAGCGCGGCCCGCGGCGAGGGCACAGCAGGTGCGGCTCAGCCGGTGTTCTGCAGACCGGCGGCCACGCCGTTGACGGTGAGGAGAACCAGCCGGCGAAGGCGCTCCGCCTCGCCCTCCGACAGCGTTTCCGTACGAAGGACTCGGAACGCCCGGAGCTGGAGGTAGGACAACGCGTCCACGTACGGATTGCGCAGCTCCACCGCGCGGCCCAGCACGCGGCGGTTCTCCAGCAGACGTTCGTGGCCGGCGACGGCGAGCACCCAGTGCGTGGTCCGGGCGTGCTCGTCGAGGACCTGCTCGGCGAGATCGGGCCGGCGGCCGAGTTCGAGATAGCGTCGGGCGATCCGGGCGTCGGTCTTCGCAAGCGACATCTCGACGTTGTCCAGCGTCACCGCGAACAGCGGCCACTCGGCGTACGCCTGGCGCAGCGCGTCGAGGTCGCCGACGGCCTCGAGTCCGGCACCCACGCCGTACCACCCGGTGAGGTTGACCCGCGCCTGCGTCCAGGCGAACACCCACGGGATGGCGCGGAGGTCCTCCAGTGAGGAGACCGCGAGGCCGCGCCGCGCCGGCCGCGAGCCGATCGGCAGCTGGCCCAGCTCCTCGACCGGGGTCACGGCGGTGAACCAGTCCGCGAACCCAGGGCTGCGGACCAGCCGGTGGTAGGCCGCCCGCGCCGCGTCGTCCATGGTGCGGGCCAGCCGGGCGAACCTTTCCGCCGCCGTCGCGGTGCGCTTCTCCACGGTCGGGGTCGACGCGAGGAGGGTCGCCGCGGCGACCTGCTCGATGTGCCGGCGCGCGATGACCGGGTCGCCGTAGCGGGCGAAGATGACCTCGCCCTGCTCGGTGAGCTTGAACCGCCCACTGACCGAGCCGGGCGCCTGCGCGAGCACGGCACGGTTGGCTGGTCCGCCACCGCGGCCGAGGGCGCCACCGCGACCGTGGAAAAGGGTCAGCCGAATGGAGTTCCGGTCGGCCCAGGCGGCGATCGCGGCCTGCGCGTCGTAGAGCGCGAGCGTCGCCGACAGCGGACCGGCGTCCTTCGCGGAGTCGGAGTAGCCGAGCATCACCTCGTAGCGGCGCCCGGTCTCGGCGAGTCGCGCCTGGACCGGATCCAGCCCGAGCGCGTCGTCAAGCACAGCCACCGCCCGGCGAAGATCGTCCTCGGTCTCGAAGAGGGGTACGACGTCGAGTGCGAGCGGTCGGTCGTCCATCGCGTACCGCGCCAGCTCATAGACCGCCGCGATGTCCTCGCAGGACTGTGTGAAGGATACGACGTAGCGCCGACACGCGTCGGCTCCGAAGCGCTGCTGGATCTGGGCCATCACCCGGAAGACCGCGAGGACCTCCTCGGTCGCGGCCGAGAGCTCACCACCGGAAGGCAGCGCCCGCAGCTCGGCGAGGGCATGGCTGTGCACCTTCGAGTGCTGGCGTACCTCCAACTCGGCCAGGTGGAAGCCGAACGTCTCGACCTGCCAGATCAGGTGCTGGAGTTCGCCGTACGCCTGCCGCCGGGCGCCCGCCGCCGCCAGCGACGACTGGACGATCCGCAGCTCTGCCAGCAGCTCGCCGGCACTGCCATAGGCGAAGTCGGCGTTGCGCTGCCGGGTCGCGGACAGTTTGCGGGCGGCAAGGAGCATGACCTGCCGGTGCGGCTCACCCGGCGACCGGGTCGCGGCGTCCTCTGCCAGGTCGGGGAAGGCGGCCCGGGCGTCGGCCAGCAGCCGGCGTACGGCAGGGGCGGGCGGGGTGGTCTCGGCGTCGGCGGTGAGCGCGCGGCCGACGCGCTCGCAGACGCGTTCGAGGGCACGGAGCACGTGGTCGGCCTGGATCGCCATCGCCCGCTGCGTGAACGCCGCCGTCACGAACGGGTTGCCGTCGCGGTCTCCGCCGATCCAGGACCCCAGCCGGACGAACGCCGGCACCTTCGGCGGCTGTGTGCCCGCCGCCTCGCCGGCGAGTTGGTCGTCGAGCTGGCGGTAGGTGGCCGGCAGTACCTGGAAGAGCGTGTCGTCGAACACCGTCATCGCCGTGCGCACCTCGTCCAGCGGGCCGGGTTTGGTGGTCCGGATCTGGGAGGTACGCCAGAGCAGGTCGATCTCCTCCAGCAGCCGGCGCCGGTTCTCGACCAGCTCACCGGCGCCCAGCTGGCTGTCGCGTGCGGAGAGCAGGCCCGAGATGCGCCGGATCGCCGACGCCACGGCCCGGCGGCGCGCCTCGGTCGGGTGCGCGGTGAGGACCGGACGGAACTCCAGTCCGTCGAGCAGGGCCAGTGCCTGCTCCTCGCCGTACTGCGCGCTCACCTCGGCGACCGCGGCGGCCATCGAGTCGCGGACCGGTTGGTCGCCGGTGTCATAGGCGCGGAGGGCGCGGACCCGGTGGTACTCCTCGGCGAGGTTGGTCAGATGGAAGTAGCAGGTGAACGCCCGAGCGACATTCTCGGCGCGCTCCAGATCCCAGGACGCGACCAGGTCCTCGCTCGCGGTGGCCGCGTCTTCGGCCGCGGCGTGATCATCATGGTGTGCGGCGATCGTCAGCTCGCGGAGCCGCTCGACGTCGGCGAGGAGGGTGGGGCCGCCGTACTCCTGCAGGACCTGGCCCAGCAGCTCACCGAGCAGGCGGACGTCGGCCCGCAGTGGAGCCGGGACCTCGAAGCGCGCGTGCACGCGGGAAGGCGGAGTGGTGGGCATGTTCGCAAGCGTAGTCCGCCCTCTCCCCCACCCCCGTCCCGCACGGACGCCCCCATCCCGTGATCATGATCGTGATCATGAACGTTTTGGGGGTCTATGGCCCCGATTCTCTTCATGATCACGGAAGGTGGGCGCGTCGCAGGACCGGCGGACGGCCGCATTTCGGGTATCAGGGGAGTAGCCCCGCCACGGCTGTACGTGCCGCCCGGCGGAGTAGGCTCGCTGGCCGGATCGACATGTGTGGGGAGGACCGACGAATGGGACCCGGGCAGCCGGAGACCGCAGCCGGGTCGGCGAGCGAGCCGGGGGACGGTGGGACGAGTCAACCCAGCGACGATCAAAAGGGGGCCGCCGGCCCAGGCACGACCGCCGACGCCGCCAGCCCCGCCGCCGGCAACGACGCCAACGGCCAGGTGGACACCCCCAGCGACATCCACACGACTGCTGGCAAGCTCGCCGACCTCGAACTCCGCCTCGACGAAGCCATCCACGCCGGCTCCGCCCGCGCGATCGAACGCCAGCACGCCCGCGGCAAGCTCACCGCCCGCGAACGGATCGCCCTCCTTCTCGACGAGGGTTCCTTCGTCGAGCTGGACGAGTTGGCCCGCCACCGCTCCACGAACTTCGGCCTGGAACGCAACCGTCCCGCAGGCGACGGCGTGGTCACCGGCTTCGGCACGGTCGCCGGCCGCCAGATCTGCGTCTTCAGCCAGGACGTCACGGTCTTCGGCGGCAGCCTCGGTGAGGTGTACGGCGAGAAGATCGTCAAGGTCATGGACCTCGCCCTCAAGACCGGTTGCCCGATCGTCGGGATCAACGAAGGCAGCGGTGCCCGGATCCAGGAAGGCGTGGTCTCGCTCGGCCTCTACGGCGAGATCTTCCGCCGCAACGTCCTCGCGTCCGGGGTGATCCCGCAGATCTCGCTCATCATGGGCACCTGCGCGGGCGGGCACGTCTACTCCCCCGCGCTCACCGACATCACCGTCATGGTCGACCAGACCTCGCACATGTTCATCACCGGACCAGGCGTGATCAAGACGGTCACCGGGGAGGACGTGTCCTTCGAGGACCTGGGTGGCGCGCTGGCGCACAACTCCAAGAGCGGCAACGCCCACTACATGGCGACCGACGAGCACGACGCCATCGACTGGGTCAAGACGCTGCTCGCCTACCTTCCGCAGAACAATCTCGAGGAGCCGCCCGCCTACGCCGCCGAGGACCCGGCGCCTGCGATCAACGACGAGGACCGCGAGCTCGACACCCTGATCCCGGACTCCGCCAACCAGCCGTACGACATGCACACGGTCATCGAGCACGTCCTCGACGAGGCGGAGTTCCTCGAGGTGCACCCGCTCTTCGCACCCAACATCGTCTGCGGCTTCGGCCGCGTCGACGGGCGCACCATCGGTGTGGTGGGCAACCAGCCGTTGCAGTTCGCCGGCTGCCTCGACATCGACGCCTCGGAGAAAGCCGCGCGGTTCGTCCGTACCTGCGATGCGTTCAACATCCCCATCCTCACGTTCGTCGACGTACCGGGGTTCCTGCCGGGTACCGACCAGGAGTGGAACGGCATCATCCGCCGCGGCGCGAAACTCATCTACGCCTATGCCGAAGCGACAGTCCCGCTGGTGACCGTCATCACCCGCAAGGCCTACGGCGGTGCGTACGACGTCATGGGATCCAAGCATCTCGGCGCCGACGTCAACCTCGCCTGGCCGACCGCCCAGATCGCGGTGATGGGGGCGCAGGGTGCCGTGGAAGTGTTGTACCGCAGGGAAATCGCGGGGACCGAGGATGCGGCCAGCGCCGATGCGGTGCGGAAGAAGCGGATCCAGGAGTACGAAGACGCGTTGGCGAACCCCTATATCGCTGCCGAACGCGGCTACGTCGACGCCGTCATCTTCCCGCACGAGACCAGGGTCGAGGTGGTCCGGGCGCTGCGCCTGTTGCGGAACAAGCGCGAGACCCGGCCGCCACGCAAGCACGGCAACATCCCGCTGTAGGGTCAGATCCACCATGAACGGCGAGGAGCGAGCGATGGCGACGCCCGTCGAAAGCGACGACGAGCCGCTGTTCCAGGTCGTCAAGGGAGACCCGACGCCGGCGGAGTTCGCCGCACTCGTCGCCGTGATCTCGGCGAAGCTCGAGGCCGGCGCGGCGGATCGGCAGCCGCACGACACAGCCACCTGGCACGCCGCCCCCCGCTGGGCGGCGTACTGGCGAAGGACCCGCCAGCCACTGCGGCCCGGTCCGGGCGCCTGGCGGGCGAGCGCCCTTCCCCGCTGAGGCGATCCCGCATCGCGAAGCACCCAGGGCCTATCCGCGGCGACCGCAACGTTTTCGAACACGAGCTGAGCAATTCCGGCCGTCGTCCCTCTTGTCACGACACGTGCAGGAGGACCACTATCTGGTGGGATGCGACGGGTACCGTCGCCCGTCGCCGTGGAACCGCGGAGGCTTGCCATGGCCGAAAGCGTCGAGACCACCGGTACCGCACAGGCCACCCACCCGCTGGGGGTGAGTCGCCCAGATCTCGCAGTCGCCGATCTCCCTACGCCTGAAGAGGTTTTCGGCGTACGCAGGCTCGGTTTTCGGGAGCTCGTCAAGTTCGCGATCGGCCCGAGCCTCATCGCGCTCGGCATCTCCATCGGCAGTGGTGAGTGGTTGCTCGGCCCGCAGGCGGTCGGTACGTACGGCTTCATCGGCGTCGGCTGGGTCATCACGATCTCCGCGCTGCTGCAGACGTTCTACAACGTCGAGTGTTCCCGCTATGTCGTGGCGACCGGCGAAGTTCCCGTCGTCGGTTGGGGGCGGGTGCCGCCCGGCTGGATCCTGTGGGTGCCGCTGTCGGTCTTCGTCATCATCTTCGCGTTCATCGCCGGTGGTTGGGCGGCGTCCGCGGGCCAGGGCGTCTACGCCCTCGTGCACGGAGAGATCGCGGCGAGCGGCGCGGAAGAGCCACGGATCTACGCGATCCTGCTGCTCGTGGTCGTCTTCCTCATCACCGCCACGGCCCGGCGGATCAGCCGGGCGCTCGAGCTCGCCAACTGGATCATGGTCGGCACGATCCTCGTCCTCCTGCTGATCCTCGACCTGCTGCTCGTGCCCGCGAGCCTTTGGTGGGAAGGGATTCGTGGCTTCGTCACCCCGGCCGCCCCGCCTGCCGGCATCACCGCCACCGAGCTCGGCGGCCTCGCGGGCTTCACTGCCCTCGCGTCCGGGCTGAACTGGTACATCATGAGCCACTACCGTGACAAGGGCTACGGCATGGGCCACCGGGTCGGTTTCCTGAGCGGTCTGCGTGGCGACCGGAACGCCGTCCTCGCAAGCGGCATCACGTTCCCCGACGACGCGAAGAACCGTGCCCTGTGGCGGCGGTGGTACCGCCTGCTGCTCACCGACATGTGGGGCGTCTTCTTCGTCGGTGCGATGCTCGGCATGCTTCTCCCCACTCTGTTGATGGCGCGCGCGGTGGAGATCCGGGGCGAAGGGCCGACCCCCGAGACCGTTCCGACGTTCGTCGCCGACGTCCTTCGCGGCGAGTACGGGACGTTCGTCTTCTACGTCGCCTTGCTCATGGGCGTCTTCGTCCTCTTCAGCACCCAACTGGGCATCTTCGAGGCGATGGTACGAACCACCACGGACGCCTCGCACGCGACGAGTTCGAGGCTGCGCGCGTGGATCGAGGGCGATCCACGGAAGTTCTACTACCCGTTCATGATCCTGCTGCTCGTGATCATCAGCATCGTCATCCACCTGGCGGTGCCGGTCGGCCTCGTCCAGTGGTCGGCGAACATGGCGAACTTCGGCGCCCTGATCTATCCGTTCATGCTCATCTATCTCAACCGGCAACTGCCGAAGCCCGCACGTCCGCGCCCCTGGCACACCGTGATCCTGCTGTTGAACGTCCTGTTCTTCGGTTTCTTCTTCGTCAACTTCGTCGCCGACCTGGTAGGCGACCCGCTCATCACCTTCTGACAAGGCCGCTGCCGAGGCCCGCCCTGTGCTTCAGCCGGGCTGCAACGGTCCGTGGGCCCTGGGCGCTATGGTCGTAGGTGTGGTTGGTTCGCTCGACCGGCACGACCCTTCGTGACCGGCCGGGCGAGGTAAGAGGGAACCCGGTGGGATTCCGGGACTGCCCCGCAGCGGTGAGTGGGAACGACCGCCGTACGAACGCACTGGGCCGACATCATCGGTCGCCTGGGAAGCGACGGCCAGTAGGCAGAGCGCAGAGCGCCCACGAGTCCGAAGACCTGCCGACCGCCCGCGCGCCGCCCCGGCGTCGCGGTCCGCTATCTGAGTTCCCGAGGGAAGGACTCCATGGCAGTACGTACGACCGTGCTCGGATATCCCCGGATCGGCCCACGGCGCGAGCTCAAGCGCGCGGCGGAGGCATTCTGGGCGAGCCGATCCGATGCCGAGACTCTTCACCAGACCGCCGTCCAACTCCGCCGGCAGACGTGGGAGTCGCTGCGCGACGCCGGCGTCGACGACATCCCGTCCAACACCTTCTCGCTCTACGACCACGTGCTCGACCAGGCGGTACTTGTCGGCGCGATCCCGGAGCGGTTCGCCGGCCTGGAGGGGCTCGAGCGTTACTTCGCGATGGCCCGTGGCACCGCCGGGGTGCCGCCACTGGAGATGACCAAGTGGTTCGACACCAACTACCACTACCTCGTGCCGGAGCTCGGCCCGGAGACGGCGTTCCGGCTCGACCGCGACGCCGCGCGGAAGCCGGTCGCCGAGTACCGCGAGGCGGCGGCGCTCGGGATCGACACCCGCCCCGTGCTCCTCGGCCCGGTCAGTTTCCTGCTGCTGGCGAAGCCTGACACTGAAGCGCCCAAGGGGTTCCGGCCGCTCGACCTGCTGCCGGGCCTGCTCGACGTGTACGCCGACCTGCTGGCGGAGCTGGCGGCCGCCGGGGCGACCTGGGTGCAGCTCGACGAGCCGGTGCTCGCCGCCGACCGGACACCCGAGGAGATCCAGGCCGTCCGTACGGCCTACGACCGGCTCGGCGGCCTGCCTCCGAAGCGGCGACCCAAGCTGGCCGTGGCCACGTACTTCGGGGCGATCGGCGACGCGCTGCAGACTCTCGGTCGTACGCCGGTGGAGGGCGTTGCGCTTGACCTCGTGACCAGCCGGGCCGACGTCGCACGCATCGCCGGCGCGGGACTCGCGCGGAAGACGCTCTTCGCCGGCCTGGTCGACGGCCGCAACGTCTGGCGTACCGACCTCTCCGGCGCTCTCGCCACTGCCGCCTCGCTCCTGGGTTCGGTCGGCGAGCTGGTCGTGAGCACCTCGTGCTCGCTGCTGCATGTCCCGCTCGACCTCGACCTGGAGCGGGGCCTGCCGGCGGACCTTCGCGAACGGCTGGCGTTTGCCCGGCAGAAGGTGGCCGAGGTGGTCCTGCTGGGCCGCGCGCTGCGGGAGGGTCGGTCCGCGATCGAGTCGGAGCTTTCCGCGGCCACGCGCGCCCGAGCGACGGCCCGGCAAGGTGCGGTTGACGCGCGGGTGCGAGCCCGGATCACCGCGCTGGGCGAGGGCACGCCACGAGGCGACTTCGCCGCCCGGGCGGCCACCCAGAAGGCGGTGGGGAACCTGCCGTTGCTGCCCACGACGACGATCGGGTCGTTCCCGCAGACGAAGGAGATCCGCGCCGCACGGGCCGATCTGCGGGCGGGTCGGATCTCCGCGGCCGACTACGACGCCGCGATGCGGGCGGAGATCGACCGGGTGATCGCCCTGCAGGAGGACGTCGGGCTGGACGTGCTGGTCCACGGCGAGCCCGAACGCAACGACATGGTGCAGTACTTCGCCGAACGCCTCGCGGGCTACGCGAGCACCGATCATGGCTGGGTCCAGTCGTACGGCAGTCGTTATGTCCGGCCACCGATCCTCGCAGGGGACGTGTCCCGGCCCGAGCCGATGACGGTGGAATGGACGACGTACGCACAGTCGCGGACGACGAAGCCTGTCAAGGGAATGTTGACAGGCCCGGTGACCATGCTCGCGTGGTCCTTCGTCCGCGACGACCAGCCGCTCGCCGACACCGCGAAGCAGGTGGCGCTGGCGCTGCGGGACGAGATCCGCGACCTGGAGGCGGCGGGCATCCGCTACATCCAGGTGGACGAGCCGGCCCTGCGGGAGCTGTTGCCGTTGCGAGCGGCGCAGCAACCGGACTACGTCGCGTGGGCGGTCGCGGCGTTCCGACTGGCGACGTCAGGGGTCTCCGACGGCACCCAGATCCACTCGCACATGTGCTATTCGGAGTTCGGGGAGATCGTCGACACCATCGACGCGCTCGACGCCGACGTCACCAGCGTGGAGGCGGCCCGGTCCCGGATGGAACTCGTCGCCGACCTCGCACGGGCGGGCTACCAGCGAGGTATCGGGCCCGGGGTGTACGACATCCACTCGCCGCGGGTGCCCAGCACCGACGAGATCGAGACCGCGCTGCGGCTCGCGCTGGAGGCGGTGGAGGTCGACCGGCTGTGGGTCAACCCCGACTGCGGACTCAAGACCCGCGGCTATGCCGAGGTCGAGCCGGCGCTACGGCACATGGTCGAGGCCACCCGCCGGGTGAGGTCCAGCCTGTCCACCTGAGATCCCGGACGGCCTAACCTGTCTGTTCGTGACATGCCGTGTGGTCGTCCGGACCGGTCCGGAGGTGGCGCACTACCCGCCTGGCGCCACCTTCGGACCACGGACGCTGGTCGACTACGAGTTCGTCTGGCTCCTCGCCGGGAGCGCGCGCTGGACCTGCGACGAGCCCGACAGCACGCGCCCGGAACCGCCGACGCGCCGCCACCTGCGACCCGGCACCCTGCTCCTCGCCCGCCCGGGGATGCGGGACCATTTCGCCTGGGACCCGACGCGGGCATCGCTGCATGCGTTCGTCCATTTCCGGGTGCTCGAAGCCGATCTCGACACGCTCGGACCACCGGAAACCTGGCCGATCTCCCGGGCGCTGACCCCGGCCGACCCGCTCGCGGCACTGTGCCGGTACTCCCTGTGGCTTGGCCGGGGAAGGGCTCGAGGGACCCAGCCGGGAACCACGCGCACGGGCCAGAACGATCGCACGACCGACGTCCTGGGCTTCCTGCTCGACCTGTTCGTCCGTGGTCCCGTTCCGGCCGATGACGAAGGCGACGAGATCCATCCGTACCTCGCGCGGCTCGCCGACCACCTTCGTCGGACCTGGCGCGGCGGTGGGACCACACCGCTCGCGCTCACCGAGATGGCCGCCGCGGCTGGCATATCCACAGGACACCTGAGCCGGTTGTTCCGGGCGGAGTACGGGATCGGGCCGGTCGCGGCGATCGAGCTGGTCCGGCTGGCCCGGTCGGCCACCCTGCTCCAGCGCAGCAACCTCACCGTCGGGGCGGTCGCGAGCGCGTGCGGCTTCGCCAATCCGTTCCACTTCTCCCGCCGGTTTCGCGCGGTGTACGGCGTCCCGCCGCGCACCTACCGCACCGACCGGGGCTCCGACGATCCACTCGCACCGCTCACCCCGGCCGGCCTCCTGCCCCTCGCGCACCGCCTGCTCGTCGACGACGCGTAGACGTGGCCCGACCAGACCTGGTCAGGGGGAGGACCTGGTCAGGGGTGGAGGAACGCGCTGGGAGGAGTACGTACGAGCCAGTGCGAAGGTCCGTTGCGCAACGTCGCGGATGCTGCTCCGGTCGAACCCGTAGAGCCCGCTGCGCAAGGTGTCGGCAAATGGCGATGTCCAGTGCCGCGGCAACCCACCCCTTCCCACGAAAGCGCCGGCGACCGAACCCACCGTCGCGCCGTTGGAGTCGGTGTCAAGGCCGGCTTGCACGGTCAGCCCGATCGCCCTGGTGTAGTCGTCCTCGGCGTAGAGCAGTGCCAACACGCAGGCAGCGGCGTTGTTGATCGTGTGCACCCAGTGGTAACGGCCGTAGCGTTCCCGCAGCTGGGTCAACGCGTCGTCCCAACTGACCTTCGAGTCCCGGACCCAGACCGCCCAGGTGAGCGCCTCGACCAGCCGGGTCCGCTGCGGCACGTGGTTGATCGACTCCTCGACGGCCTCCCGCAACGTCCCGGCCGTGAACGCCGCCGCCACCAGCGCCGCCGCCCACATCTCGCCGTAGATCCCGTTGCGCACATGGGAAAGCGCCGCGTCCTCGAACGCCATCAGGGCCGCGTCCCTCGGCCGTCCGGCACACACGTACCCGAAGACGTCGCCCCGGATCTGCGCCCCGATCCACTCGCGGTACGGATTGTCCACCACGGCGGCGACGGACGGGTCGACGCCGTTGACGAGGTTGCGGTAGGTCGCCCGCTCAGCGGTGTAGGTGAGGTGGTACGGAAGCCGCAGGAGCCATTCGGCGGCCACGTCGGCGGTGGTGAAGTCGAAGCCCTTCGTCTCCAACAGGTGCAGGCCGAGCAGCGTGTAGTCGAGGTCGTCGTCGCGCGGTACACAGGTGATCCGTCCCTTGGTCGTCTGTGTCCAGCACGGGTTGAGGACGTAGCCCTCGGGCATCGGGTCGAGCCGCGTCACGTAGTCGCGGATCGGGTAGTTGTGGGTCTGTTCGAGGTAGCTGCGCAGGCGTTCGGGCGTCCAGTGCTCGCCGTTCTCGACGGGTTTGCCGAGGCAGTTGCCGGCACATCTTCCGAGCCACGCGGCCTCGATCCGGTCCCGCAACTCGGCCGCCCCGATCGGCCGCTGGCCGCGGCTACGGATGCGCGTCGGCGGGAGTTCGGCCTCGATCTCGGCCCTGGTTGAGGGTTCGTGGTAGGGCCATTCCGCGGACTGTTTCAGCTCGGCCATCTGGTCGAGGAGAAGACGGGCGCGGGTGACCGTCATCTCGCCATGGTCGGCGTCAAGCTGGGCTTGCACAGCCGCCACGTCATATCCCGACTCGATGCGTTGTTCGATTTCGTACGCAAGAACGGTCGGAAGGTCAGCCGGCTCTTTCTCCACAGGTCTCCTCAGGGCACAGATCTTGCCGACGTGACCCTACCGAGTCCGCGGGGTGACCGCACGCGACACTACCGACACGGACAGCAGACGTCAGGGCGACCCTCGTAGGATGCGGCCCGTGCCCCATCCAAAGCAACCCAACCACCATCGCCTTGTCCTCGCCTCGGCCTCACCAGCCCGGCTCGCGACGCTGCGGGCCGCCGGTATCGAGCCCACCGTGATCGTGTCCGGGGTCGACGAGGACGGCGTGGCAGAAGAGAACGCGGCACAGCACGCACTCACGCTCGCCTGCCGCAAAGCCCTTGCGGTGAAGGACAATCTCCCGAATGAACCGGCCCTCGTCATCGGCTGTGACTCGGTCCTGGAGTTGGCCGGCGAGGTCCTGGGCAAGCCGGGGACCTCCACCGAGGCTGTCCGCCGGTGGCGTCAGATGCGCGGTCGCGCCGGCAACCTGCACACCGGGCACTGCGTTGTCGATGCCGTTTCCGGACAGACGGCCGCTGCCGTCGGCTCGACCGTCGTCCACTTCGCGGACGTGACCGACGCCGAGATCGAGGCGTACGTCGGCACCGGCGAACCGCTCGCGGTCGCGGGCGGGTTCACGATCGACGGACTCGGCGGTGCGTTCGTCGACCGGATCGAGGGCGACCACCACAACGTGGTGGGGCTCTCCCTGCCCCTGCTCCGGCGCCTTCTCGGCGACCTGGGGGTCAGCTGGCCGGACCTGTGGACGAAGGGAGCCTGACGACTTTCGTCACGTCCGCGGACGAAGGCGGAGGTTCTGCATCCCGCCGTCGACGAAGACCTCGACGCCCGTGCTGGCACCGGCCGCGGGCGACGCGAGGTAGATGATCGCCGACGCCACTTCGCGTGCGGAGACCAGGCGGCCCATCGGCTGGCGGGCCTCCAGGGCCTTGCGCTCGGCGACGGGATCGTCGGCCCGGTCGAGCAGCCGGCCGATCCACGGGGTGTCGGCCGTGCCCGGGTTGACGCAGTTGACCCGGATGCCCTCGTGGACATGGTCCGCCGCCATCGCCATCGTCAGCGAACGCACGGCCCCCTTGGACGCGCTGTAGAGCACGCGCTGCGGGATGCCCGCCGTCGCCGCAACGGAGCAGGTGTTGACGATCGCGGCCGACGGTGACTTCCGCAGGTGCGGGAGCGCCGCACGGCTCACCCGGGCCATCCCGACCACGTTGACGTCGAGGACACGGTGCCATTCCGAGTCGTCGTTGTCGGCCACCGTGCCCTGAGCCCCGATGCCGGCGTTGTTGACCACGATGTCGAGCCGGCCGAACTGCTCGACGACCGTCTCGATCGCCGTGCGTACGGACGCGTCGTCGGTGACATCGCACTGCACCCCGACGAGCGGCTCCCCCACCTCCTTGGCGTTGAGGTCGAGGCAGGCGACCTGCGCGCCTCGCGCGGCCAGGAGCTCCGCGACCGCCAACCCGATGCCCGACGCACCGCCGGTGACGGCCGCCGCCAACCCGTCGAAATCACCCATCGCCTTCTCCGCTGTACGTTGCGTTGGTCCGGTGGTCCGGTGGTCCGGTGGCCCGGGGTACCGTCGCCGCTCAGGCCTCGACCAGCCGCTGGCGCTGCCGGCCGAGCCCGTCGATCTCCAGCTCCATGACGTCACCCACCTGGAGGTACGGGAAACGCCCGGACAGCGCCACACCCTGCGGCGTTCCCGTGTTGAGTAGGTCGCCCGGCTCGAGGACGAGGTACTGCGACAGGTGCCAGATGAGATAGGCCACGTCGAAGATCATGTCCGTGGTCGTGGAGTCCTGGCGTACGTCGCCATTGACATACGAACGCAACCCCAGCTTGCCCGGCGTCACCTCGTCGGCCGGCACGAGCCACGGGCCGAGCGGGTTGAACGTCTCGGCGCAC
This sequence comes from Actinopolymorpha sp. B17G11, assembly GCF_040196095.1. Classification (NCBI taxonomy): domain Bacteria; kingdom Bacillati; phylum Actinomycetota; class Actinomycetes; order Propionibacteriales; family Actinopolymorphaceae; genus Actinopolymorpha; species Actinopolymorpha sp. B17G11. The sequence goes on along the minus strand of NZ_JBEFTW010000033.1, from coordinate 52,049 downwards.
TTGCCCTTCGACCACTGGCCGCCGGACTGTTCCTGCTGGAACGCCCGCTCCGACACGTCGTTGGAGACGACGTAGCCGGCCACGTGGTCGAGCGCCTGTTCGGGCGAGTCGAGGTAACGCACCCTCTTGCCGATCACCACACCGAGCTCGACTTCCCAGTCGGTCTTCTCGGCGACACGCGGGATGCGTACGTCGTCGTACGGACCGACCACGGTGTTGGGGTGTTTGAAGAACAGAATCGGCGTGTCCGGCGGCGGGGACCCGGACTCGGCGGCGTGGGCAGCGTAGTTCTGGCCGATGCACAGCACGGCCGTCGGCCGGGCGATCGGCGCACCGATCCGCAGGGCGCTGCCGTCGCCCGGGTCGTCGAGCGCCGGCAACCCGCCATCCGTGACGGCGGCCCGGACTCGGCCGATCCCGTCGTTCGCCAGGAAGGCGCCGTTGATGTCGCCACCGGTGTCACTGGTCAGCGACGAGAGGTCGAAGAGCCTGCCGTCATCGGTGCGTACGGCGGGGCGCTCCTCACCGATGTTCCCCAAGCGCAACAGCTGCACGTCAATGCCTCCTTGACAGGTGAGGGTGGAGCCACGGGCACGGAGCGCGGGCGCCTACGGTCAGGCAGCCCAGGTGGAGTGGCCGTGCGCGACCAGCCAGTCGCCGCCGGCCTTCGCCACGTCGAACGGATCACCGGCGGCCTCGTCGAGCTCGATCACGTGGTAGCCGACGTTGGTGCCGGCAGCGATCGCGGCGACGTTGTCGACCGACCCTTCGCCGACCGCCGTCTGGAGCTGGTCGCGGACGCCTGGGCCGTCCTTGACGTGCAGGGTGAACACCCGGTCAACGTAGGACGTGATGACCTCGGCCGGGTTCTGGCCCGCCGTGTGCGCCCAGTAGACGTCGACCTCGAGGAAGACCCGTGGGTCGAGGTTGTTCACCAGGAGGTCGTAGGCGGGCGTGCCGTCCTCGACGGGCTGCCACTCGAAGTCGTGGTTGTGGTAACCGACCTTGACTCCACGGGACTCGGCGCGAGCCGCCGCGGCGTTGAGCCCCTCGGCGAGCAGCTTCACGCCCCCGGCGGTGGCCAGCGCCTTGCCGTCGACGCCGGCGACCGCGCCCGGAACGGGGGCGATCAACCGGTCGGTGCCGAGGATCTCCAACTCGTCGTAGACCGCGTCGGCCTCCTCGCCCGCTGACACCGATCCGTGCACCGCCACGACCTTGAGGCCGTTGGCGTCGAGCTCGGCCCGGAACGTGCGCGCGTCGGCCAGCCGGTCGGCGACCTCCCGCTGCGCGTTGCCGATACCGAACGCCTCGACCGCGCGGAAACCCTGCTCGGCCGCGCGGGCAAGTGCCGCCGCACGGTCCGCGGCGAGTGCGTCGCGGACGGTGTAAAGCTGGAGGGCGAGGGGTGTCGCCATGGTTGTCACGCTCCGTTGTGGATGAGCTCGTGGTTGTCGAGCGCACAGACTGCCGGTCCCGCCCATCCTGCCTGAGTGCCCGCGGACCGAATACACCGTCCCAGTGCCTGAGACGTCACGTCCGGTCGAGGACGTACGTACGCCCAGGTCAGCGGCCCACCGGTAGGTGCCAGCCGACCCGCTGGTGGAATCAACGCGGTGTTGATCCTGCGCCGGTCGCCGGGTCGATCGCGTCGGCGCTGGGTGGCGGTTCGGGGTCGACGGTGTAGGTGTGGCCGAGGGGGCTTTGGGTGGTGAGGTGGCCGGGTTGGTTCTGGGTCCACCACCAGCCGGCTTCGTGTTTGGCGCGGTGGTGTCGTCGGCACAGTGGGGCCATGTTGCACAGGCAGCTGGGTCCGTCGAGGCGGTGTTCGATGGTGTGGTCGAGGTCGCAGGCGGTTGCGGGTCTGGAGCAGCCGGGTTGGGCGCAGGTGCGGTGGGTGGCCTGGATGAGGCGGCGTTGGGCCGGGGTGGGTTTGTAGCGGCGGCTGGAAGCTTGGTGGTAGACGACTTTGCCGTCGATGGTGACGGTGCGGCAGTACTCGAACCCGCCAGCTGCAGCGTTCTTGATGTCGTCGATCACCGCGGGGGTGATCGCGCCGAGGCCGGCGAGTTCGCCTGCCTTCTCGCCGAGGCGGAGCCAGGTCTCCAGGTCGGCGACCAACTCCACCTTCGCCACCAGCCGCTCATCACCTGCCTCGACACACGCACCACCATCACCCGGGGCATCCCAGGCATCCACGTCACCGACGACCTCGTGTTCGGTGACACTGCGGGACGCGCTGCCAAACGCGCTGCCGGACACGGGGCCGGACGCGGGGCCGCGGTCGGGGTTCCAGTCGAGGTCGAGGTCGCGGTCGGGGTTCCAGTCGAGGTCGCGGTCGCAGTCGCAGTCGGGGTTGCCGGGCGCCGGGTCGGGGCTGCTGGTCTGGTCCGCAGTTGTGGCCGGATCGGCGGCGGCGGCCGTGACTGCGGGATTAGCGGCGGGGTTTCGGCCGCGGAGTAGGTCGAGGAACACGTCGGCTTCGATCTGCGCGAGCGTCCTGCCGTCGCCATCGCCCTTGATGCGTTTGGCGAGGGATTTGACGAACACCCGCGCGGCCGCGGTACCGGCCATCGGCAGGTCCTGACCCGTGATGCTGCCCGTGCCGTCGGGGTTAGCCCCGAACCGGATCCGACGTCCCTGCTGCGCCTCCCGCCGACGCTCCTCCGCACCGTCCGGGTCGAGCTCCAGCACCTTCCGCCGCAGCCGCCGCACCAACTGCGCCCGAGTCAAACCCAACCCGACCGCAGCATCAGCAGCAAGGATGAACTCCTCCGCCCGCCGCGCAAGCTCCGGCGCCAACCAGGACGTCTCCTCCGCGATCGTCCGCGCCTTGCCCAGATTGATGCTCCCCGCCGCGAGTGCGGCCCGAGTGCCAGGGAGTCGTTCGGTCAACTCGTAGGCGAAGGACAGTTCCCGATCAGCCGACCCCGGCGACAAACCCAACGCCGCACCCACCTCCGCAGACGCGAATTCACCAAAACACCGATCCAGCTCAGGCGGCGAATCCGGCTCACACGCCGGCGACCGCGCCACCATCCCCATCGCCCCATATAGCTGCGCGTTCGACCACGACACCTGCCGCTCCCACGCGGCCATCACCACCACACGCGCATGACCATTCACCGCAGCAACATCGATCCCCGCTAACACCGCGGCAAGCTCAGGACCCGGCGCAGCCGAAGCCAACGCACTGAGGTCAGGAACCCGAGGATCGAACATAGGAGCGAGTCTACCAGAAGTTGATCAGAACCACGGCCAGAACAGGCTTGTTTTCAAGAGGGTTCGCCGTCTGCCATTCACCCAGCCGACACGGATAGCGCTCATCGCGGAGCTCCGGCCAACGCCACTCACACCCATAGCGGAGCTCCGGCCGGTGCCAATAACGGACTTCGCCGGCGCGGTGAGGTCACCGCTCACACGGGAGGGACGCCGTGCCGCTTGTCCGGCGTACGACGGTCCTTGGTCTGGGCAGCCGCAAGCCGCGCCACCAGCTCACCACGCAGGGCGCCCGGTTCGACCACCGCGTCGATCACGAGGTCAGAGGCGAGCCGCAGAATGTCGATGTCGTCTTCGTACTCCGCCCGCAGCCGCTCCACATAGGCTTCCCGCTCGACCGGATCCTCGATCTCGGCGATCTTGTTGTAGTACACGGCATTGATCGCCGCCTCCGGTCCCATCACCGCGATCTTCGCCGTCGGCAGGGCGAGGCATGCATCGGGTGAGAATCCGGGCCCGCACATCGCATAGAGCCCGGCACCATAGGCCTTGCGCACAATCACCGACACGGTAGGAACGTTCGCCTCCGCCACCGCGGTGATCATCTTGGCGCCCGCGCGGATGATTCCCTGGCGTTCCACCTCGCTGCCGATCATGAATCCCGGAACGTCGGCGAGGTAGACCAACGGCACGTTGAACGCATCGCAGAGCCAGATGAACCGCGCCGCCTTGTCCGCACTGTCGACGAACAGCACTCCACCTTTGACCGCGGGATTGTTGGCGACGACCCCGACGACCTGACCTTCCAGACAACCGAACCCCACGATGAGCTCTGGTGCGTACAACGGCTTGATCTCGAAGAACGAGTCGCCGTCGAGAAGGGCGTCGAGCACCTCGTGCATGTCATAGCCGATGCTGTCCTGCTCCGGCACGAGGTCGGCGGTGAAGTCACGCGCGGGCGGACTCGCGGCGTACGACGGCGGACGATCGCGCCAATGTGCCGGTATATAAGAGAAGTACGTCTTGGCGAGGTCGATCGCCTCGGCGTCGTCGGCCGCCAGCAGGTCACCGCAACCTGAGATTGACGCGTGCATCCGCGCGCCGCCCATCTCCTCCAGTGACACCTTCTCGCCGACGACCATCTCGGCCATCCGGGGCGAGCCGAGATACATCGACGCGTTGCCCTCGACCATGATCACGAGATCGCAGAACGACGGGATGTACGCACCTCCGGCAGCGGACGGGCCGAACAGGCAACAGACCTGCGCGACCTTGCCCGACAGCGCCACCTGGTTGGCGAAGATCCTTCCCGCGCCACGACGACCTGGAAAGAGCTCCACCTGGTCAGTGATCCGGGCACCGGCGGAGTCGATGAACCAGAAGATGGGAAGCTCGTCACGCAAGGCGATTTCGGTCGTACGCACGATCTTCTCCACCGTGCGGGCACCCCAGGAGCCCGCCTTCACGGTGGGGTCGTTGGCCACCACCAGGACGGGGCGTCCGCCGACGAGGGCACGGCCGGTGACCACGCCGTCGGCCGGCAGGTCAGCGGCCGCTGCATTGGCCAACTGACCGTCCTCGACGAACGTGCCCGGGTCGACGAGCAGGGCAACCCGGTCACGGACATAGAGCTTCTGCGCGTTCGCAAGCCGCGCGGCACCTTTGTCGGACGGGCGCAACGTCGCCTCGCGGGCGGCCGCGACTGCCTTGGCGTGGTCCTTGCGTTCACCCATCGCGTCGCCCCCAGTGTCCTTAGGCCCTGTCTCCCAAATCGCGCCTGACTCGCGACGCCCCGCATCCCGGCTGGCTGCGTTCTCGTCGATCGGCGCACAAACCCAGTGCGCCTTCCTCCTCCGCCTAGCCAACCGGGCGCGGATGCGCCGCTCGCTTGACCGGCGCCATTTGGGAGACAGGGCCTAGTCAGAACACTAACGGACCGGCAGGCCCAGGTCGCGGGCGATCACGAGCCGTTGGATCTCGCTCGTCCCCTCACCGATCTCCAGGATCTTCGCGTCACGGTAGAACCTGGCGACCGGGTACTCCTCCATGAAGCCGTACCCACCGAAGACCTGCGTCGCCGTCCTCGCCGCAGCCACGGCGGCCTCGCTGGCGAACAGCTTCGCCATGGCGGCGGCGCGCTTGACCTCGGCGGCCGGTCGGCCGGCGTCCTTGGCCGCCGCGGCCTTGTACGTAAGGAGTCGCCCCGCCTCGACCGAGACCTGCAGGTCGGCGATCTGGAACGCCACCCCCTGGTTGGCACCGATCGGTTTGCCGAACGACGTCCGGCTCTTCGCGTAGTCCAGAGCGGCGTCAAGGCACCCTTGCGCGAGCCCCACCGACAGCGCCGCCAGGGCGATCCGCCCATGGTCGAGGATGGCGAGGAACTGCTTGATCCCCTCACCCCGCCGCCCCAAGAGGTGGTCGACAGGCACGCGGGCGTCCGTGAAGGTCAACGGATGCGTGTCGGACGCGTGCCAGCCCAGCTTGCGATAGGCCGGCTCGACGACGAAGCCTGGCGTGCCTGACGGAACGATGATCGCGGAGATCTCCGGACTTCCGTCCGGCAGGTCACCGGTCCGCGCCGTCACGGTGACGAGAGAGGTGATCGGCGTACCGGAGTTGGTGATGAACTGCTTCGACCCGTTGACAACCCAGTGGTCATCGGCAACGACGGCACGCGTCTTCGTCGCCGCCGCATCCGAACCCGACTCGGCCTCGGTGAGCCCGAAACCCGCCAACGCGGCCCCGGCGGCAAGGTCCGGGAGCCAGCGTTGTTTCTGTTCCTGCGTACCCCAGGAAAGGATCGGCCCGATCCCCAACCCCACCGCGGCCTCCAGCGTCAGGCCGAGCGACTGGTCCACCCGGCCGACCTCCTCGATCGCGACGCAGAGGCTGGTGAAGTCGCCGCCTGATCCGCCGTACTCCTCGGGCACCGGCAACCCGAAGAGTCCCAGCTTGCCCATCGCCTGGACGGTCTCGACCGGGAAGTGGTGCCGCTCGTCCCAGTCGGCGGCATGGGGCGCGATCTCCGCCTCCGCGAACTCGCGCACGACCTCACGGAAAGCTTCGTGCTCAGGTGAAAGCTCGAACGTCATGATCCCCAGAGCTCCCGCCGCTCGGTGGCCGCGAGGCCACGTTTCGCTTACGCTTACGTAAACGTAAGTCTGACTCTACCTCGGCGCAAGGGATATCCGATGAACGCTCCCGCCCGATCGACGCAGGAAACCTGGACCATCACGGAACTGGCCGCGGAGTATTCGGTGACACTGCGGACGATCCGGTTCTACGAGGACCAAGGCCTCATCTCGCCCGAGCGGCGTGGGAGCCAGCGGGTCTTCCGCGCCCGCGACCGGGTACGCCTGGGCCTGATCCTGCGCGGCAAGCGGCTCGGCTTCTCCCTCCAGGAGATCGCCAAGATCGTCGACATGTACGACGCGGAACCCGGGGAGGCCGGGCAGCTGCGGTATCTCCTGGAGCAGATCGCCGTACGACGGGAAGAACTCGAGCAGCGCCGCCGCGACATCGAGGAGACGCTGGACGAACTCGCCGAGGTGGAACGCCGCTGTCGCGAGGATCTTGCACGATTACCCTAGGGGGGTATGGTGTACCAATGACGCACGCCGACACCGGGCACCACGGGCACGACACGCAGGTTGGACAGGCCAGGCATGACCAGCACGCCGGCCATGACAAGCACGCGGGACATGATCCGGAGATGTTCCGCCGCAGGTTCTGGCTGAGCCTCGTCCTCACCATCCCGATCGTGGTGACCAGCGAGATGGTCATGGGCTGGTTCGGCTACTCCCTCGACATCCCGGGCGTCACCTGGATCGGCCCGGTGCTCGGCTCGGTCGTGTTCCTCTATGGCGGCTGGCCGTTCCTCGCCGGTGGCGTCACCGAGATCAGGGACCGCGCGCCCGGCATGATGCTCCTGATCTCCATGGCGATCGTCGTCGCCTACGTCGCCTCGCTCGCCAGCACCGCCGGGCTCTTCCAGCTGGAGTTCTGGTGGGAGCTCGCGGCCCTCGTCACCATCATGTTGCTCGGCCACTGGCAGGAGATGAAGGCGATCGGCCAGGCACAGGGCGCACTCAGCGCCCTCGCCGCACTGATTCCCGACGACGCCGAACGCTTCACCCCCGGAGGCGGCGTCGAACGCATCGACGTCACGGACCTGCGGCCCGGCAACGTCGTCCTCGTCCGTCCGGGCGCACGGGTGCCCGCCGACGGCACGATCGTCACCGGCGGCGCGGAGTTCGACGAGTCGATGATCACCGGCGAGTCCCGGCCGGTGGCACGCGGCGAAGGTGATCGCGTCGTCGCCGGCACGGTCGCCACGGATGCGGCGGTCCGGGTCGAGGTCACCGCTGTCGGCGACGACACCGCCCTCGCGGGCATCCAGCGTCTCGTCGCGCAGGCGCAGGCCTCCCGTGGCCGTGCGCAGGTCCTCGCCGACCGCTTCGCCGCCTTGCTCTTCTACGTCGCGACAGGTGCGGGTCTCCTCACGTTCCTCACCTGGTGGGCGCTCGGCAACCTCGGCGAGTCCGTCACGCGCACGGTCACCGTCCTCGTCATCGCCTGCCCACATGCCCTCGGTCTCGCCATCCCGCTCGTCATCTCGCTGTCCACCGCGGTCGCGGCCCGCTCCGGCATCCTCGTCAAGGACCGGTTGGCACTGGAACGCATGCGTACCGTCGACGCGGTTCTCTTCGACAAGACCGGCACACTCACCAGGGGCGAGCACGTCGTGGCCGGGGTCGCCGCCACCGACGGCACCACCGAGTCCGAGGCGCTCCGCCTCGCCGCCGGCGTGGAAGCCGACAGCGAACACCCCCTCGCGCGGGCGATCGTCGCGGCCGCCGCCCGCCGCGACGGAGCCACTCCGCCGCCCGCGGCGACCCGCTTCCGCGCGCTGACCGGTCGTGGTGCGCAGGCCGACATCGACGGTACGACGTACGCCGTGGGCGGCCCCGCGCTCATGCGGGAACACGGTGCGCAGGTCCCGCCGGACCTGCGTACCGCGACCGAGACATGGGCCGAGCGCGGTGCCGCCGTCCTCTGCCTCCTCCGCCTGCCGTCGCCGAGCGACTCCGCGACCCCTGTCGTGCTCGGGGCGTTCGGACTCGAGGACGAGGTACGCCCGGAGGCGCGCGAGGCGATCGCGGAGCTGCGGCAGCTGGGGCTCGGCACGATCGCGATGATCACCGGCGACGCCCGCCAGGTGGCCCAAGCGGTCGCCGCCGACCTCGGATTCCGCGAAGGCGTCGACGAGGTCTTCGCCGAGGTCCTGCCCGCCGACAAGGACCGCGCGGTCGCCGAGTTGCAGGAGCGCGGCCTCACCGTCGCGATGGTCGGCGATGGGGTCAACGACGCACCGGCACTCGCCCGGGCCGACGTCGGCATCGCGATCGGCGCCGGCACCGATGTCGCGATCGAGTCCGCGGGCGTCGTCCTCGCCACCTCGGATCCGCGCGCGGTCACCGGCGTGATCCGGCTGTCCCGCGCGTCGTACCGCAAGATGATCGAGAACCTCGGCTGGGCGGCGGGCTACAACGTCGTCGCGATTCCGCTCGCGGCCGGCGTGCTCGCCTGGGCCGGCTTCAGTCTCAGTCCGGCCGTCGGCGCGATCCTGATGTCCCTCTCGACGATCGTCGTCGCCCTGAACGCACAGCTGCTCCGCCGCGTCCGACTCGCATAGGCTTCTGCAATGGTGCAGAGCAAGGCCCTCACCGCCGACGACTATCTCGCCGACGTGCCCGAGGAACGCCACGCCGCCCTCGCCCGCCTGCGCGACCTGTGCCGGGCGGAGCTCACGGACTTCACCGAGGCCATGACCTACGGCATGCCCACGTACGAACGGAACGGCACCGCCGAGGTCGCGTTCGCCAGCCAGAAGCAGTACATCTCCCTGTACGTCCTGCGGAGCGACCTCCGGGAGGCGTTCGCCGACCGGCTGGCCGGACTGGACATGGGCAAGGGCTGCCTGCGCTTCCGCAGGCCGGAACAGATCGACTTCGACCTCGTACGCGACCTGCTGCGGGCCACCGCCGCCCAACCGGGCACGATCTGCTGATCGCGCAATGCCCTAGGCTTGTCCGATGAGCGAGACCCGAGTCTCACATGACAAGACAGTGGCTGAGGCGTTCGGCGCAGCGGCAGGGACGTACGACGAGAGCCGGCGCCGCCTCGTGCCGTGTTTCGACGACTTCTACGCGACCGCGGTCCGGTTCGCGACCCTCGACCTGCCGGCCGCGGCGCCGCGGGTTCTCGATCTCGGGGCGGGGACCGGGCTCTTCTCGCTCCTACTGTCCGGCGTACGACCGGATGCGTCGTTCACCCTCGTCGACTCGGCCGCACCGATGCTGGCCAAGGCCGAGCGCATGCTGACCGACCGCGGGATCACGCACGAGATCCGCCAGCAGGACCTCGCCGATCCGCTGCCGTCCGGTACGTACGACGCCGTGATCTCCGCCCTGGCCATCCACCACCTGCCCGATGCCGGGAAACGCGACCTCATGCACCGGATCCGTGCGGTCCTCGCCCCCGGCGGTGTCTTCGTCAACGCCGAGCAGGTGGCGGGCGAGACTCCGCGGCTCGACGCACAGTGCGACGCCCTGTGGGAGGCCGGCGCCCGCGCCCTCGGCAGCGACGACGGCGAACTTGCCGCGGCGCGCGCCCGCATGGCGTTCGATCGGCCGGCGACCGTCGACGACCAGCTGCGGTGGCTGACGAAGGCGGGATTCAGCGACGTCTGCTGCCCGTACCGGAACCTCCGGTTCGCCGTCCTCGTCGGCTGGACACCGCGGTCCTGAGTCGGCGTCGGGCCCAAGCGGATGGCGATGCGCGGGCCCAGCCGGCTGGCGAACGGTCGCCCTTGCCGGATGGCAGAACTACCGCACTGTCTGGCAAGCTCCCCCACGTCCTCGTGATCACTGGCCATCCACGCACGGAGAACCATGTCGACCCCGCCGCCCAGACTCCTCGCGGCAGCCAGCACTCTCAGCCTGCTTGCCATGCTCACCGCCGTGCTCACCGTGTCCTCGGTGCCCGCGGCATCCGCCGATCCCACCTCCGACGAGGGACCACACAAGCTGCTGCTGTTGTTCGACTCGTCCGGGTCCATGCAGGAACCCGACGCCGACGGGTCGACGAAGATCGACGCCGCCCGCACCGCGTTCAACGCACTCATCCCACGGCTCCCTACCGAGGGTCGGGTGGGCCTGCGGGTCTACGGCTCCACGGTGCCCGGCGAGACCGATCCCGGCGCGTGTACGGACAGCCAGCTCTCGGTCCCGATCGGGCCCGCTGACAAGCCGGCGTTGACGAAGGCCGTCGCGGGCTTCACACCGTACGGCGAGACTCCCATCTCCCACAGCCTCCAGCAGGCCGCGAAGGATCTCGGCACGACCGGCAAGCGGACGATCCTGCTCGTCTCCGACGGCGAGGAGACCTGCGATCCCGACCCGTGCGCGACCGCGAAGAACATCGCCGGGCTCGGCATCGACCTCAAGATCGACGTCGTCGGGTTCCGGGTCGACGCCACCGCCCGGCACCAGCTGCGGTGCATCGCCGACGCCGGCAGCGGGACGTTCTACGAGACCGACGACGCGGCCAACCTCGCGGCGAGCCTGCACAGGTTGTCCATCCGCGCGTTCCGGCCGTTCCGGGTGAGCGGTCAGGCGGTCGCCGGCACGGGCGCGGTCGATGACGCACCGGTGCTGACCGCCGGCCAATACGTCGACACCGCTCCCCGCCGCGGTGAGGTGAAGCGCTACCGGATGAAGCGGTCTACGAAGGGCTCGACCCTGCACGTCGGCGCGAGTGCCCGCCCCGCGCCCGGCAACGCCGTCGCCTCCCTCGCGCTCGAGACCACCACCGTCGACGGGAACGTCTGCGGCTACGGCCTCGGCACGGCGGTCAGCTACGAACGCACGAACCCGATCGTCACGGCCTCGACGTCGAGCTATGACAAGTCCACGGCATTCGACGAGCGGTGTCAGAAGGCCGACGAGATCGTCCTGACCCTGCGGCAGTCCAACAGCACCGGGACGACGTTGGACGGCGTACCCATCGAGCTCGCCGTCATCGAGGAGCCACCCGTCACGTCGCGCGACGGGCTGCCGGGAGCGGCCGACGACCGGCCGTCGTGGGTCGGCCCACCGAGTGCTCCAGCCCGCCCGGTCGTCGCGGGCGCGTCGTTCTCCGATGCTCCGCTCGTCACCGCCGGGCGGTACCAGTCGTCGCTGTTTCCCGGTGAGGTGCAGTTCTTCAAGGTCCGCCTGGGCTGGGGCCAGCGGCTCGAAGCGGCCGCTCGCGCACCCAAACCGTCACGGAAGCTCGCCAAGCTCACCGACAACCCGCAGCTCCTCGACGTCTCGATCATCAGCCCGACGCGCGGCAAGGCGACGGCGCCGTTGAGTGAGGTGGCCGGCCAGAACCAGGCCGTCATCGACGACACCGCCACCGCCATGGCTCGCACCACGACGGTCGACGTGCGTTATGAGAACCGCGACGGTGGAAGCGACGCGCAGCGGCGGCTCGCCGTCCCGGGCGACTACTACGTCGCGGTCGCGCTCGGCGAGGACCAGGACGGCGAGACCTATCTCGTCCCGATCGAGATCGTCCTCGGCGTGACCGGTCGTTCGGGCGCGGGCGCGCCGAGCTATCCGGACGGCGCCGCGATGCTCGTCCCCGGACCTGACGGCGAGGCGACCGCGTTCACCCCGGAGGTCGCCCCGGTCTCGACGGGCGCAGACGACGACGGCCCGGCCGCCGAGGGGGTCGGACCCGCGGAGGACCAGGCCGCGCCGTCGGCGCCGAAGGAGCGGATGTCGCCGGGACGCGTCGCCGCGGTCCTCGCCCTCACCGGCCTCGTGCTGGTGCTGGTCGTCCTCTCCGGCGTACGTACTCTCCGGCTGCGGCGTGCGGCGGCACAGCGCCATCCGGCCGCGCCGTAGGCAGCACCGACGCGACCTGACCGCCCCATAGACTCACGGGAGTCGTGCGACCAGCTGGCTCGGTGAGGTGCAAACAGGTGTCGACCATCAGCAAGGTGCTCATCGCCAACCGCGGCGAGATCGCTGTCCGCATCGCCCGCGCGTGCCGCGATGCCGGCGTCGTGAGTGTCGCGGTCTACGCCGAACCCGACCGGGACGCACTTCACGTCCGGGTCGCCGACGAGGCGTACGCGCTCGGCGGCACCACGCCGGCGGATAGCTACCTCGCGGTCGACAAGCTCCTCGAGGTCGCCCAGCGCGCGAGCGCCGACGCCGTCCACCCCGGCTACGGCTTCCTCGCCGAGAACGCCGACTTCGCCCGAGCCGTCACCCACGCCGGCCTCACCTGGATCGGCCCGCCGCCGGAGGCGATCGACGCGCTCGGCGACAAGGTGCGGGCCCGCCACATCGCCGCCAAGGTCGGCGCCCCTCTCGTGGCCGGAACCCCTGATCCGGTGTCCGGTGCCGAGGCGGTGACGATCTTCGCCAGCCGGCACGGACTCCCCGTCGCGATCAAGGCGGCCTATGGAGGCGGTGGGCGGGGACTCAAGGTTGCCCGCACCGCCGAGGAGATCCCCGAGCTCTACGACTCGGCCGTGCGCGAGGCGGTGGCGGCGTTCGGGCGTGGTGAGTGCTTCGTGGAGCGCTATCTCGACCAGCCGCGACATGTCGAGACGCAGTGTCTCGCCGACCAGCACGGCAACGTGGTCGTGGTGTCGACGCGCGACTGCTCGCTGCAGCGTCGGCACCAGAAACTCGTCGAGGAGGCGCCGGCACCATTCCTCAGCGACGAGCAGGTACGCACGCTCTACCAGTCCAGCAAGGCGATCCTCGCCGAGGCCGGCTATGTCGGCGCCGGCACGTGTGAGTTCCTGGTCGCCCAGGACGGCACCATCAGCTTCCTGGAGGTCAACACCCGACTCCAGGTCGAACACCCGGTCACCGAGGAGGTCACCGGCATCGACCTCGTCCGCGAGCAGCTCCGGATCGCCGCCGGTGAGCCGCTCGGTTACGACGATCCCCCGCTGCGCGGCCACGCGATCGAGTTCCGCATCAACGCCGAGGACGCCGGCCGCGGCTTCCTCCCGGCGCCGGGCACGCTGACCCGCTGGCACGCGCCGTCCGGTCCGGGCGTACGCCTCGACGGCGGTTACGACCAGGGCGAGACCGTGCCAGGCGTCTTCGACTCGCTGATCGCCAAGCTCATCGTCACCGGACGCGACCGTGCACAGGCGCTGGAGCGGGCCCGGCGGGCACTCGCGGAGTTCGTCGTCGAGGGCATGCCGACGGTGATCCCGTTCCATCGGGCCGTCCTCGACACGCCGGCGTTCACGGCGCCCGGGGGCGCCTTCGAGGTGCACACCCGCTGGATCGAGACCGAGTTCGACACCCCCATTCCGGCGTACGACGGCACCGCCGAAATCGCCGCCACACCTCCGCGGGAACGCATCACCGTCGAGGTCGGCGGCAAGCGGCTCGAAGTCGTCCTCCCGGCCGGGCTCGGCGCCTCGCAGGCGGCCGACGCCGGCAGCCGGCGACCGCCGCGGCGCGGCAACAGCGCGAAGTCCCAGGCCACCGCGTCGGGCGACGCCCTCACCTCGCCCATGCAGGGCACCCTGGTCAAGGTGGCCGTCGAGGACGGCCAGACCGTGCAGCCCGGTGACCTCGTCGTCGTCCTCGAGGCGATGAAGATGGAACAGCCGGTCAACGCGCACAAGGCCGGCAAGGTCGCCGGGCTCGCCGCCCAGGTCGGCGCGACCGTGACGGCGGGCGCCGTACTCTGCGAGATCAAGGACTGACCTCCAGGCCCGGCAGGGCGGGAATGAGTGGGCGATGCCACGTCGTGCCTGGGCAGAACTGCTCGCCCTCTCCGCCCTGTGGGGATCGTCGTACCTCTTCATCAGCATCGCGTTGCGCGACGTCGGGCCGGCGTTCCTCGCGTTCGTACGGGTGGCGGGGGCGGCACTCGTCCTCCTCCCCCTCACCTGGCGGCGGCGGTCCGCGCTCGAGGGCCGGTGGAAGTACCTCCCGCTCGTCGGGCTCTTCCAGGTCGCGGTGCCGTTCGTCCTCATCTCCGCCGGGGAGCGGCACATCGACTCCGGGCTCGCGGGAACGCTGGTGGCCACGGCGCCGCTGTGGTTGGTCGTCCTCGGTCCGGCCATGGCGCTCGGGCGCCCGAGCGTCCAGGCGCTCGTCGGCACCCTCGTCGGCCTTGTCGGCGTCGCTCTCCTGCTGGGCGGGATCGGCACCGGTGCCTCCGTCGACCTCGGTGGCGCCGGCATGGTGGTCGCTGCCGCCATGTCCTACGCCGTCGCGCTGACCCTCGTCCGGCGCTTCATGCACGGGGTGCACGCCACCGCCCTCACCGGGGCGACCATGGGGACCGCGGCGGTGCTGCTGGTGCCGCCCGCGGCTCTCGACCTGCCCACCCGGGCGCCCGGGTGGACGGCTGGGGGCGCCCTCCTCGCCCTCGCCGTCGCCTGCACGGCGGGTGCGTTCGTCCTGTTCAACCGGCTGATCGCCGAAGTCGGGCCGCAGCGTGCCAGCCTGGTCGCCTACCTCGCGCCGGTGTTCGCCATCGGCTACGGCGCGGCGCTCCTGGACGAGCCGCTGGGAATCGGCACCTTCGCCGGACTTGCCCTGATCCTGGGCGGTTCCTGGGCGTGCAGCCGACCGCCGCGGATCACCCCGGGGAGCGGGGAACACGAGGGGAGGGTTCGAGCGTCTAAGCTGAAAGCAGGCTAAGGGAGGCCGCTCGTGGAGTTTCTACTTGTCGCAGTGGTGATCATCGGCATCGTCGCGTTCGTTGCCAACCGGCGGGCGCAGACGCAGCGCCGAGAGCTCGAGGCTGCCGAGCTGCAGAAGGTCAAGGCGTTCGCCGCCGAAGACGTCACGAAGTTCGGCGAAGAGCTGCAGCGCCTCGACACCGACGTCGCCGGGCAGGACCTCGACGAGGCCACCCGGCAGGACTACGAACGCGCGCTGGACGAGTACGACACCGCCAAGAAGGCCCTCGACACGGCCCAGCGGCCTGACGACATCAAGCACATCACATCGATCCTCGAAGACGGCAAGTACGCCGTCGCCTGCGTGCGCGCGCGGATCAAGGGCGAAGGTCTGCCGCAGCGGCGGCCGCCATGCTTCTTCAACCCCCAGCACGGACCGTCGTTCGAGGACGTCGAGTGGGCGCCCGCCGGCGGTGCCTACCGCACCGTGCCGGTCTGCGCCGCCGACGCCGAGCGAGTCCGCGCTGGCGCCGAACCCGACATCCGCAAGGTGACGGGCCCTGACGGCGAGCGGGTGCCCTACTGGCAGGGCGGGCCCGCCTACGCCCCCTGGATGCAGGGCTACTTCGCCGGCTTCGCGACGTCCGGCCTGCTTCCGGCATTCCTCATGGGCTCGATGATGGGCGGTATGTGGGGCGGCTACGGCGACGGCGGTTACGGCGATGAAGGCGGCGGCGACGGCGGCGACGCTGGTGGAGACGGCGGCGACGCTGGTGGAGACGGCGGCGACGCTGGTGGAGATGCCGGCGGCGACGGCGGCGGCGACTTCGGCGGTGGCGGCGACGGCGGCGGTTTCGACTTCGGCGGCGGCGACTTCGGCTTCTGACGATCCACCGGCGCCGGATGCGGAGACTCAGGTACCGGTGCCGGCACGCTGGTGCGAGGCGGAGCGGGCTATGTCCGGAGAGTCGGCGCCGGCGGCCGGCGTCACCTTTGCGGCGTACGTCAGGCCGAACATCAGGAGAGCGACGACGACCAGGACGACATAGTGCGCCCAGCGCCTCCGGATTATGGTGGTCTGCCGGCTGCTGTTCTCGGTGGATGGTCCCGTCGTGAGTGTCCCGCGCATCTCAGCTCCCCCGTTCGCTGAGGCGTTACGTCAGACCCTTGTCGGACCCAATTCCAGTTTTCCCTGACCTCTGGTGTCGCACACATGGCGGCGGCGTACGTCACCCATGTCCGGTACCAGGGGACTCGCCCCGAAGGTGCAGCCGCCTGGCCGCCTCGGCGACCGACCCGGAGAGGGACGGATAGACCGCGAACGCGTTTGCCACCTGGTCGACGGTCATGCGTCCCGACACCGCGATCGACACCGGATGGATCAGTTCGCTGGCGCGCGGAGCGACGACGACGCCGCCGACGATGATCCCGGTGCCCGGGCGGCAGAACAGCTTGACGAACCCGTCGTGGATGCCCTGCATCTTGGCGCGGGCGTTGCGTGCCAAAGGCAGCTTGACGCTCACCGCCTGCACCTGCCCGCTGTCGACGTCGGCCTGTGACCAGCCGACGGTGGCGATCTCGGGGTCGGTGAAGACGGTCGCGGACACCTGATCGAGGTCGAGCGGCTGGACCGCGTCGCCCAGCGCGTGGCGCATCGCGATCCGGCCCTGCATCGCGGCGACGGACGCGAGCATGAGCACACCGGTGCAGTCCCCCGCCGCGTAGACGCCGCGCGCGGTGGTCCGCGAGACCCGGTCGACCTCGACGAAGCCGGCGTCGTCCAGGCGTACGCCTGCCTTGTCCAGACCCATGTCGGCGGTGTTGGGAATCGAGCCGACGGCCAGCAGGCAGTGTGAACCCTCCACCACGCGCCCGTCGGTGAGCGTGACGACGACGCCGTCGCGGCCGCCCTCGACCGGACCACGCTGCACCGACGCCGCCCGCGACCGCGACAGGACCGTCATGCCGCGCCGGGTGAACACGTCCTCGATCACCGTGGCGGCGTCCGCGTCCTCGCTCGGCAGCACCCGGTCGCGGCTCGACACCAGCACGACGTCACAGCCGAGCGCGTTGTAGGCTCCCGCGAACTCCGCACCGGTCACACCCGAACCGACCACGATGAGGCGTTCGGGAAGCTCGTCCAGGTCATAGACCTGCTCCCAGGTGAGGATGCGTTCCCCGTCGGGTACGGCGTCGGGGAGCACCCGTGGATGGGCGCCGGTCGAGATGAGGATCACGTCGGCGTCGAGGAGTTCTGTGCCCCCGTCGGCGAGGGTGGCGATCACCCGGTCGGGTCCGTCGAGCCGGCCGGTGCCGCGCAGCACCCGGATGCCCTCCCGCTGCAGCTGGCGGTCGACGTCGGCGGACTGGGCGCGGACGAGGGTCTTGACCCGGGCGTTGACCTTCGCCACGTCGACGGTGACGCCGCTGACCTCAGGCGAGGCGCGACCGATCCGCAGACCCAGCTCGCCAGACTCGCGGACCTGGGTGATCACCTCGGCGGTGGCCACCAGGGTCTTGCTGGGTACGCAGTCGGTGAGGACCGCCGAGCCGCCGAGCCCGTCGCGGTCGACGACGCACACCTCCGCGCCGAGCTGCGCCGCCACCAGCGCCGCCTCGTAGCCGCCCGGTCCGCCTCCGACAATCACCACTCTGGTCACGGTGTCCCATCCTCTCTCACCGATACTCCGTCAGCCAGATAGGCGAGGTGACCCCGCAGTTCTCCCCCCAACCCTTGCGTGGGGCCGTTACCCTCAAAGATCGTGACCTTGTACGCCGCGTACGCAGCCAACCTCAGTCCGCTCGAGATGGCGGACCGCTGCCCGCACTCCCCCCTTCGTGGCACGGGGTGGCTGGTCGGCTGGCGGCTCACCTTCGGCGGCGAGGACCACGGCTGGGAAGGCGCACTCGCCACTGTCGTCGAGGACGAGAAGGCGCAGGTCTTCGTCGCCCTCTACGACGTCGCACCGGCCGACGAACCCACGCTCGAGGTGTGGGAAGGTGCGAACCTCGGTCTCTACCGCAAGATCCGCGTACTGGTGCAGACCCTCGAAGGTCCGGTGACGGCGGTCAGCTACGTCCTGGACGCGTTCGAGGGCGGGCTACCCTCGGCCCGTTATCTCGGCATCCTCGCCGAGGCGGCGGAGGCGGCCGGCGCCCCGGACGACTACGCCGCCGAGCTCCGCCGCCGCCCGTGCCGCAACGTCGGCCTCTGACGTGGCGACCACCCCACTACCTCACGACTCAGACAGCCGCCACGCTCGGTCGATGCGTTGGACCAGCGAGTTCCCAGCGGCGTCGGTAACGGTCACGCGCACCGATCCCGCCTCGGCTCCGTCCGGCGCGGGCGGCAGCGTCACGCCGAAGGTTCCTCGCTTGCCGGGCACCGAACCGAGCAGTTGCCAGCTGATGCCGTCGTCGTACGACACCTCGGCGTCGACGCGGAAGTGACCCGGCCCACGAGCACCGGGCTGGTACGCAGGCGTGAGGACGATCTGCGCGGGTTCGTAGCGGCCGAGCTGGTTCGCGAGGTCGGTCTCGAGCGCGTAGTCCACCTGGATCAGGGGCAGCACCTCGCGGCCAGCCGCATGACCGGAACGAAACGTCCACACGCTGCGAGTGCTGTTCGACGTGGTGGACCAAGTGTCCGGTGCCCGTCGTGCGGTCATGTCGAGCTCATAGACTGCCGCCTCCGCCGGGACCAGGAACCGCGTCACCGACTGGTCGGCGCGTCCGACCTCGGCGCCGCCACGGCGAAGCACGACCTCGGTGTGGTCGTCGGGGTCGTCGGCCCACCCGTAGATCTGCCGGTCGCCGGAGACGAACGGCGGGATCAGCAGGCGGATTGCGTCGCCGAAGCGCGCCACCGGTGAGCCGTCCAGCTCGTCGCCGCTCTGGTCCAGGACGGCGGGCCGGGTGAGTGCGGGCCACCAGTGCTGGTCGACAGCATCGCCGCGTTCGTACTCTCGCGGCAGGTCGTACTCCAAGCCTCGCCACGGAGCATGCAGGGCGTCGCCGACCGAACGGCGGGCCCAGGCCGTGTCACCGGCCGTCGTGAGATGGTCGGTACGCCGCACCGGCGCGGCCACGGTCCGGGCGATCGGGAAACCGTCCCTGATGCCGGGGACGAAGGCGTCGCGGTAGGTCACCTCGCCGGGCAGCGACGGGACGGCGCGGCGGTGGAAGAACGTCGTCACCTCGGCGGTCGGCAGCCGCCCGGCATCATAGGTCAGCGGCCCGTCCACCTCGGGTTCGGTCAGCATGAGGTCGTAGCCGTAGGCACTGTCGCGGCGTCCGGTCACCCGCGCCGGCACAGAGCCGCCCGCCGGGATCAGGGCCAACAACCGCTGTGCCTCCGACTGCTGCAGGCCGTACGCGGGAAGGGCCGTGCCCACCGACCCGTCGGACCAGTAGCCCGGAGCGTCCTTGTAGAACAGGACCAGGCTCGCGCCAGCAGCCGCGGCCGCCGTCACCTGGCCAGCGCTCTTGCCCGGCCCCGCCCACCGGATCACGACGACGGCACCAGCCGCCGGCACTGCCGCGAGGTCCTCGGGTGTCGCGTCGCCCCCGTCGACCACGGGAAGCTCCTCGCTCCCGACGTACGCCGGTGTCGCGCTGCCACCGAGCTTCAGCGGCGTCGGGAGCCTGAAGCCACCCGCCCCCATGACGTCGACCGTCATCAGCGGCTGCGAGAACCCCCAACGGTGCGCGACCAGGAACGTGCCGGTACGGACCTTCGGGAACCGCTGGATGTAGACCTCCGGAGTCTGCTTCCCGGACAGCACCCAGCCGGAGAGTGCGCTCCGGTCGTCGATCGAGCGGTACCAGGAGAGGATGTACCGGTCCGGGTCGGCCGGTCGGGGGGTTCTGATCGTCATCCGTTCGGCGTCCCGCGCGTCGAACGCGAGCTTCATCGACGACGTCACCGTCACGTCGGGCCGACCCAGCAGGGTCACCGACCGGTCGAAGGTCCCGCCGTCGGATGTCTTGACGAAGACCATCACGGCGTAGCGCCCGGACGGGACCTGGAAGATGCGGGTGCCGGTCGCGTCGAATGCCCGCACCATGACCTGGCCGGTGTCGACGTTCCACAGCTGAGCTCCGCTGGCCGGAAGGGCAGGTCCGCCGTCCCTGTCGATGGCCGAGACCTCGACGGTGTGGGTCCGGCCGCCGACCGTGAAGCCGACGGCCGTACGCAACGTTCCGGCAGCAGCGCCGCGGGCGATCAGCTGGCCGGCGTAGCTCCCAGGCTCGGTGTCGTTCGGGGCCAGACGCAGAGTGGCCGTCGCCGTCATCCCGGGTGCGATCGTCAACCTCCGCGACGCCAGCACCAGGTCGGCGCGTGCGGTGCTCCCGGCGGCGAGTGGATCCACGTCGACGCTGAGGTCGAGGCGTACCGTCTTGGCGGTGGTGTTGGTGTACGTGACCTCGCGGGTGACGGGTGGTCGAGATTCTCCGGTCCAGGCGAGGTTGCCGAAGGCCACCGTCGCCGTACTCGGGTGGACGCGCTGGGCGAGGGCCGCGGCAACGTCGATCCGACCGGTGCCCTGGGCCGTGGCGGGCGCGTCCAACGCCGGCACCGCGCTGCTGGCGAGCACGCTCTTGAGCTGCGCGGCGGACCAGTCCGGATACCGCTGCGCCAGCAGGGCCGCCGCCCCCGCGACATGGGGGGTAGCCATCGAGGTGCCACTCAACGCGGTGGCGTACTCGTCCAGGTCGCGGCCGAGGTTGGTGCCGGCGGCCCGGGCGGCCACGATGTCGACGCCAGGTGCCGTGACCTCGGGTTTGACGGCTCCATCGCCGCGCCGCGGACCACGACTCGAGAAGCCCGCGAGGACGTCCTGCTTGTCCACGGCGCCGACGGTCAGGGCGGACGTGGCAGTGCCGGGCGCCCCCACCGTGCCTTCTTCCGGTCCAGAGTTCCCGGCCGCGGTAACGAACAACGCGCCGGAACGCGCACTCAGCTCGTCGACCGCCTGGCTGAGCGGGTCGGTGCCGTCGGAGGCCGTGCCGCCCAGGCTCATGTTCACGACCCTCGCGTCGTTGTCGACCGCCCACTCCATGCCGGCGATGATCTGCGAGGTCAAGCCGCGACCGCGGTCGTCGAGAACCTTGCCGACCAGCAAGTCGACGTCCGGGGCAACCCCCTTACGGCGTCCACCGGAGGGCGCACCGGAACCTCCGACGGTCGAAGCAACATGCGTACCGTGGCCGTTCCCGTCCACCACCGTCTCACCGGGAACGAACGTCTGGGCAGCCGCGACCCTGCCGGCGAGGTCGGGATGAGCCGCGTCGTAGCCGGTGTCGAGCACGGCCACCCGCACACCCTTGCCGGTGTAACCCGACTTCCACGCCTGCGGCGCACCGATCTGTGGGGCGCTCTCGTCCAGGGTGGCCCGCACCCGGGCGTCGAGCCAGACCTTGCCGATCCCTCGAGCCAGCCGCGGTAGGCCATCGGCCGGCGTGTCGTCGTCGATCGACTCCCAGAAGTCCCGAGCGTCCTCCCGACGCGGTGTTACCGCCAACGCAGACACGCTGCCCAGGCGGCGCTTGCGCGCGACCCCGGTCGGAGTCATCGGCACCTCGTCCGCCCGGGCGCCCGTGGCAGGGGCGGTGAGGATCAGCGGAAGGCTCGCGTCGTCGCGATAGCCCTGCGCGACGAGTTCGGTGAGGTTGAAGAGGCTCTCGTCGAGCTGGCCGCTCGCGAGATACGGCATCGCCTCCGCGGGAATCAGGCGTACGTCTCCGTCGTAGTCGCCGACGAAATAGGGCCGAGGGTCCGTGGCCGGTTGCTGCACGACTTCGGCGAGCCTCCGGCCGCCGGGGAGCACGGTGAGTCTGGCAACGTCGCCGGTGATCAGCGTGACTGTGTGGGTCCCCCTGGTCGCTGCCGCGCTGACGTCGGCAGTCGCAGGACCCGCACCCGACACCACAACCGATGTCGCACCCAGCGCCGCGCCCCATGCCGGTCCCACGGCGGCAAGGGTGGCGACGATGACGACGGCGACTCGGTAAGCAAGAGGGCCCCGGCGGGCGCCACGCGGTGATCTCACCGTTCAACCTCCTGACTCCCCGCCAGCACACGGCGTTCCGGAAGCTTCACAGTGGAGATGATCCGGGTCCAGGCAGTTGCCGTGGCGCTGATGTGTCATGGCTCGATTCAGCCAAGCCGTCGCCGCTCGCCAGGCAACAAGTAGGGTCGGCTTCCGTGACGGACGTACGGACCGATCCATACGCCGTGGCGGCATCCGCGGCCGCGCTCCTCGCCGAACGCACCGGAGTAGCCAGCCACGACGTGGCCGTCGTACTCGGCACTGGCTGGCGGTCCGCCGCTGACCTGCTCGGCGACACCGTGGCTGAGGTGGGATTCACCGAGCTGCCGGGGTTCGCACCCCCAGCGGTGGCCGGCCATGCCGGTCGGGTCCGCAGCATCGTCGCCGGCGGTCGGCGGGTGCTGGTGTTCCTCGGTCGTACGCACCTCTACGAGGGCCACGGCGTCGCGGCCGTCGTCCATGGCGTACGTACCGCGATCGCGGCGGGGTGCCGCGTGGCGGTGCTCACGAACGGGTGCGGCGGGCTCCGCGAGGAATGGGAGCCTGGCACTCCGGTCCTGATCGCCGACCATCTCAACCTCACCGGACAGTCGCCGCTCGTGGGCGCCCACTTCGTCGACCTCACCGATCTCTACGCCGGTCGGCTCCGCGCGCTGTGCCGCGAGATCGAGCCGGCGCTACCCGAGGGTGTCTACGCACAGCTGCCGGGACCGCACTACGAGACGCCGGCGGAGATCCGCTACCTGCAGACGATCGGCGCCGACCTCGTCGGCATGTCGACGGCCCTGGAGGCGATCGCCGCCCGCGAAGGTGGCGCCGAGGTGCTCGGTCTGTCCCTGGTGACCAACCTCGCGGCCGGCCTCAGTGGCGAACCCCTCTCCCACACGGAGGTGCTGGCCGCCGGCCAGGCCGCCGCGGACCGGATGGGCCGGCTCCTCTCCGCCCTCGTCGGACGGCTGTAGCCGGGCACGTGCCGCCGGGCGAGTAACGCCGGGGCGCCTGCGCCGGGGCGCGGAGAATGACCACGCTGCCCATGCCTCTGCGAACTCAGCCAGGCGTCGATGCCTGGTCAGAGTCCAGAGGCATGGGCAGCGTGGTCATTTGCGGTCTCTCGCCGACCGTGAGTCAGACGGCCCGGTTGCGCTGGGCCGCCCCTGGTACGCCGTAGGGGTAGTCGTCGACGATCGGCGTACTCGCGTCAGTCAGCAGGGCGGTCTCCTCCTCCGACAGATGCAGGCCCGCCGCACCGAGGTTGTCGTCGAGCTGCTCGACCGTACGTGCACCGAGGATGACCGACGTGACGGCCGGGCGGTCGGCCAGCCAGGCGAGGGCCACCTGTGCCATCGAGACACCTCGACCTTCGGCGACCTTGCGTACGGCGTCGATCACCTGCCAGGTACGTTCGGCCGCGTTGCGCTTGGCGTAGCCCTCCATGCCGCGCTCGGGGTTCTCGCCGAGGCGGGTCGCGCCGGTCGGCGTGGAGTCGCGGGTGTACTTGCCGGTGAGCCAGCCGCCCCCGAGCGGGGACCAAGGCAGGATGCCGATGCCTTCGTTCTCGCAGACGGACACCAGCTCGAACTCGATGTTGCGCTGGAGCAGGTTGTACTGCGGCTGCAGGGTGACGATCGGCGCGAGTCCGAGGTGCTTGGTCAGTAGCGCGGCCTTCTGCAGCTGCCAGCCGAGGAAGTTCGAAACGCCGACGTAGTGGATCTTGCCGGCACGTACCGCGTCGTCGAAGAACTGCAGCGCCTCCTCGATCGGCGTCAGTGGGTCCCAGGCGTGGGCCTGGTAGAGGTCGATGGTCTCCACCTGGAGCCGGCGGAGGCTGGCGTCGAGGGCGCGGGTCAGGTGCAGCCTGGAGAGGCCGAGCTCGTTGCGGACACCCGTGCGGGAGAATCGGCCCTTCGTGGCGATGACGAGGTGCTCGCGCAGTTCCGGGTGGGCGGCGAGCCAGCGGCCGATGATCTCCTCGGACGCGCCGGAGGAGTAGACGTTGGCCGTGTCGATGAAGGTGCCGCCCTGCTCGACGAAGCGGTCGAGCTGCGCGTGCGAGACGCGTTCGTCGCTCTCCGTACCGAACGTCATCGTGCCCAGGCACAGCGACGACACGATCGTGCCGGTGCCGCCCAGCGTGCGATATTCCATGCGTACCTCCATCCGAGGGGTACCGGACGTGCGGCTTGAGCAGGCACAGTCCGGACCCGAGCTTCGCGGTCAAGGGTGCCCCAGCACGATTAAGCTGTCCAACAGAAGAAACCGATCCAGCTGATCAGGCCAGGTGATGACCTGCCATGGAGCTACGCCAACTCGAGTACTTCGTGACCGTTGCCGAGGAACGACATTTCACCCGGGCGGCCCAGCGGTTGCACGTGGCGCAGTCCGGTATCTCCGCGTCCATTCGTTCACTGGAACGGGAGTTGGAGGCCGAGCTCTTCATCCGCAGCACCCGCAGCGTCGAGCTCACCGACGCCGGGCGGGCACTGCTCGTCGAGGCGCGACACACGCTCTGTGACGTGGCGGCCGCGCGCGAAGCCGTCGCCGCCGTCCGCGGGCTGGTGAGCGGCCGGCTTGTGGTGGGGACGCTGCAGTGCCTGTGCGCGCTGAGCGTCCCGGACCTGCTCGCCCGCTTCCACCAGGCACATCCGGGTGTGGAGATCCGGCTGAAGCAGGGCGGTACGCCAGAACTGCTCGCGCAGGTCCGGGCCGGCGACATGGACGTCGCCCTGGTGTCCGAGCCGCCCGGCGAACCGGCGGGGGTCGCCGTGACACCGCTGGCGCGCGAGCCGATGGTGCTGGCGTGTGGGCCCGGTCATGCGTTCGCCGGGAGGGACAGCCTGGACCTCGCCGACTGCAAGGACGAACGGTTCGTCGACTTCCACCCCGGCTGGATCACCCGCGACGTCACCGACCGATCGCTCGCCGACGCGCGGATCGAACGGCGAGTGGCGCTGGAGGTCAACGACGTCCACTCGCTGCTCGAGTTCGTCGGCGCCGGTCTCGGGGTGGCGCTGGTGCCGCACAGCTTCACGAAGAAGAAGACCCGGGCGCGCTTCGTACCCCTCCGGGCGCCGGTCCCCGAGTGGCGGACGGTCGTGGCGGTCCCCGCCGGGCGTAGGCCGAGCCCGGCGGCGGCGGCGCTGCTGACCGATCCGGCGTTGGCACCCCGGCGGAGTGCCGGCGCCGCTCGCCCATGATGCAGTGGCGGCGCCGCTCGCCCATGATGCAGTGGCGGCGCCGCTCGCCCATGATGCAGTGGCGGCGCCGCTCGTCCATGATCATGAAGGATTTGTCGGCTGTCCGGCTGAAAAGCTTTCATGATCACGATCATGATCACCGGATTGAGGGGGCGCTGTGGGTCGGGTGAACGAGGTGGGCACGATGGAGCTCGGCGGTCTGGTCGAGAAGGCGCGGGAATGGCTCGCGGAGGATCCCGATCCGGTGACCCGTGCGGAACTCACCGCGCTCGTCGCCGCCGCCGAAAACGATGACGAAGCCGCGCGGGCAGAGCTTGCGGACCGGTTCGCCGGAACGTTGGAGTTCGGGACTGCCGGCCTGCGCGGCGCACTCGGCGCAGGGCCCAACCGGATGAACCGCGTCGTCGTCATCCGGGCCGCCGCCGGACTCGCCGCCTACCTGCGTACGCACGGACATGCAGGTGGCGCCGTCGCGGTCGGCTACGACGCCCGCCACAACTCCCGCACCTTCGCAGGCGACACAGCGGCCGTTCTCGCCGGTGCCGGGCCGCGCCCACTGGTGTTGCCCCGGGCGTTGCCCACACCCGTTCTGGCGTTCGCGATCCGACACCTCGGATGCGTCGCGGGCGTGATGGTCACGGCCTCGCACAACCCCGCTCAGGACAACGGCTACAAGGTCTACCTCGGCGACGGTACGCAGATCGTGCCGCCCGCTGACGCCGACATCGCGGCTGAGATCGCGGCGGTCGGACGGCTCACGTCCGTCCCCCGCGGCGAGGGGTGGGAGACACTCGACGACAGTGTCGTGGAGGCGTACCTCGCGCGGGTCGCCTCGCTGCCTGCCCCCGGTCCCCGGGACCTGCGCATCGCCTACACACCACTGCACGGCGTGGGAGGTGCGGTCGTACGGACGGCACTGGAACGGACCGGGTTCTCCGCCCCCACTGTCGTCGCTGCCCAGGCCGAGCCTGATCCCGACTTCCCGACGACGGCCTTCCCGAATCCCGAAGAGCTCGGAACGATGGACCTCGCATTCGAGCTGGGAGCGCACATCGGCGCGGATATCGTGCTCGCGAACGATCCGGACGCCGACCGGTGCGCGGTCGCGGTGCCGAGCGACGGCGGGTTCCGCCGGTTGTCAGGAGACGAGGTGGGCGCGCTCTTCGCCGTCCATCTGCTGCGGTCGGGAATCCGCGGGACGCTCGCGACGACGATCGTCTCGAGTTCCCTGCTGTCGGCGATCGCCGCGCGCCATGATGTGCCCTACGTCGAGACGCTGACCGGGTTCAAGTGGCTCGGCCGGGTGCCGGGGCTGATGTTCGGCTACGAGGAAGCGCTCGGCTACTGCGTCGACCCGGGCGCCGTCGGCGACAAGGACGGCATCTCGGCGATCGTCCGGATGGCAGAGTTGGCGGCCGCGTTGAAGGCCGAGGGCCGGACGCTCCTCGACCTGCTCGACGACATCGCCACGGAGTACGGCGTCCATGCCACCCAGCAGCACGCGGTCCGGCTGCGTACCGTCGCCGACGCCACCCCCACGCTCGAACGCCTGCGGAAGGTTCCACCCCGGTCGCTCGGCGGCCGGCCCGTCGAACGGGTCGACGACCTCGCCGCTCCCGAGCCCGGCGGTTTGCCTCCGACAGACGGGCTCCGCTTCGTTCTGGCCGACCGGGGACGGGTCCTCATCCGCCCGAGCGGTACCGAGCCGAAACTCAAGTGCTACGTCGAAGTCGTCGTACCGGTCGAGGATCCGGGAGCGGGCACGGTAGACCTGGCAGCTGCGAGAACCGCAGCCGACGAAGCCCTTGCCGCCATCGGCAGGGACATCCAGGACCTGCTGGGCGCCTGATGCGCAGCCGACGCCTCGGCCAATCCCTCGCGAGTCCCTCGGGACACCCTCAGACCGGCACAGCCTCAGACCAGCACAGCCCGGACCGTTGCGCTCTCAGACGGTGGCGATGGCGTTGGCAGGGGAACCGACTGCGCCGGGCAAGCGCAGGGGCGGAGCCGTCAACAGGAACCTCGATCGTTCGTGCTCGCGCAACCACAGCGCCAGCTCCTCGAGGTACCACATCTCCCCGAGGTTGAGGCCGAGCTTGAACAGGCAGTGGTGATGGATGGGCAACGCCGCATGCGGATCCGGCCCACCGTCCTTGGCGGGAAACGCCTCCACGCCGTAGTTGTCCGCGATCAGGGCCGCGATCTGGCTGTCGCTGATCCACTGCAGCAGGCGTTCGTCTCGCCCGTCGAGCACCGCGCACATCGCGTGCACCCGCTCCGGGTGCGGCGTACCACCCATCGCCAGCAACTCCGTCGCATAGCCCGTGTGCAAAAGCAGCATGTCGCCGGGCTCGACCACGACATCGTCGGCGTCCATGGCGGCTGCCAGCTCGTCGTAACCGACGTAGGTCTGCGTACGGCCGAAATGCTTCTCGAGGTCGACGAGGACACCGCGACCCTGGATCGGCTTCTCGGCCATGTTCTCGACACCGAGCTTGTACGCATAGCAGGCATGACCGTCGGCGCCCACCTCCGCCAGCGGGCCCACCACATCGGCTCCCGACCGGAAACCGTTGTAGAAAAGGGCTTCCGGCGCACCGTCACCGTCAGCGTCGAACATCGCCCCGACATGGCAGAGGCTATCCCACTGGGAGGAGTACTGCAGCGTCAAGGCGACCTTGTCATCGCAGACGACGTCGAGGTGCCGCGCGTCCAACCTTCCTGTACGGAAGTTGTAGCGGAAACCGTTCTCGTCACTGGTCGGCGACAGCACCGGAGGCACCCGGCGGGGATTGACCACGTTGCCGCCAGGTGCGTCGAGGGGAAGGCTGAGGCAGAACGTCAGGCCCTCCCGCACCTCGGCAATTCCCTCGCGGACCTTCGCGGGCGTCAGCAGGTTGAGCCGGCCGAGCTGGTCGTCCTCCCCCCAGTCGCCCCAGGTCGAACCGTCGGGTCGGTGCGTCCACCGCGTCATCGGTTGCCTCCACTTGTCAGAGCCGTACGACTGTGCCCGGCCTCCGCGAGCAATGGCCAGGGCTCGCATAGTGCCGGTTCTGGGGCGCGAAGAACCAGAGGCTGCCCACGAACGCCGACGCTGCGAAGGCCAGCGCCGCGAAGTTTGGCGCCACGAAGGTCAGACTGCGCGTGACCCTGGCACGCCGACGAAGGCGCGCGCCCTCGTCGGCTTCAGCCGAACTGGCTCGCCACCACGGCGACCAGGATCGCTGCGGCGATCACCCCGAACTCCGGCCACCGCCAGTGCCGCTCGACCTTCGCCGATCCGCCGGTCTGTTGTGCGGTCGTCTCCGCATACTTCCGCGACAGCCCGTCGATCCGCTGGAGGGTGTAGTCGGACGGCGAGACACTGGCGCCCGGGCCCGTCGCGTCGGCCGGTTCCAGGAGTCCGCCCTCGGCGATCCGCACCGCGTCGCGCTTCGATCGGCGTCGCAGCGACCGCCGGTCGGCGCCGGTCAACGCGACCGCCACCGAGCGGTGTTCCGCGCCGGCCACCTTCACCTGGAGGACCGGGGCGATGGCGACCGACTCGATCAGGTGCCACGGTATCCACGTGTCGCTCAGGATGTTGCGTAGGACCAGGGCTTCTTCGTACGCGACGACGCAGGGGCGGACCAGCGCGAGCCAGACGACCGCGCTCACCGCGATGACGACCGTGGCGGCCGTGAACCCGTCCCAGGTACGCCACTCGAGAACGATGTCGACGAGGATCAGGGCCCCGATCGCCAGGGTGAGCACGCCGAGCACCCGACCCGCGGTCGGAGCGAAGCTCTCGATCTTGGACGCCTTGTCCGCCGTACGCACTGAAAGCCGGCTCACTGGTTACCCTCCCGACATCATGATCGCCCGCGTGCTCCCTCCCGTGGGGCCTGCTCAAGGCGGGCCAGCTGGGCGGGCGCATCGGGCGTTCGGTGAGTCGATTGTGCCGTGCTGTTGACGGCACTGGAAGCACCTGCCAATAATTTCTAGCATGTGCAAGGTTGATCATGCGTGAGAGTGAGCTGACCGGAGACCAGCTGCTCCAGGCGTTGAGCACGCTGGCCAACCCGCACCGGCTGCGGGTCGTCGCGGCGCTGAGGCCGGGCCGGCAGTACGTCAGCGCGATGGCCCGCCAGCTCGGGATCAGCCGACCACTGCTGCAGATGCACCTGCGCAAGCTCCAAGCCGCTGGCCTCGTCACCGCGCAACTCGAGCTTGCCGACGACGGAAAGGCGGTCAACTACTACAGCCTCACCCCGTTCGCGCTGCACCTCTCCCCCGACACCATCGCCCGCGCCGTCCACACGCTCAGCGACGGCAAGGAAGGACGGTAACCGTGTCCGACGCACAGAGACGTTCCATGTTGACCGCCCCGACGTAGACGAGCTGAAACGGAAACCACCGCTCAGGGCCGTCCCGGAGCGTGCGCCTCAGACCGGTTGGGCGAAGACGAACGTGTTCCCGGTGAAGCGTGAGCCGTCGTACCAGCAGGTGATGAGGACCAGCCTCCCGCCCGGGAAGTGCCGGTCGTCGATCGTCTTCGCCTCCTCGGCCACCTGCTCGAACGCCTTGTCCGGGACCACCCTGGTGACCTCGTACCTGACCACACCGCGGTTGGTGTAGACGTCGACGTCGTCGCCTTGCCGCAACCGGGCGGCATATCCGAGGGCTCCGCCACCCACGCCTTCGACACCTCGTCGCTTCAGGGTGTGACCCACGATCAGCGAACTGCCCACGCCTGCACCAGGTATCGGACCGTCCTGCCACCAGCCGACGGTGGCGGGATCACTGGGCGGGACAAGAGTGCGGTACTTCTTGCTCGCCGGGTCATTACTCATGCTGATGCCCTGGACCGGAGCACTGACGTGCAGCCGGGGAATCTCGATCCGGGACGGGACACCTGCCTCAGCTCGATCTCGATGCACCGTGGCCTGGCCTTCAGCCTCCGCGGCCCCTGACCTGGCATTGCCCCCGGAGTTCGGGTCTTCCCCGGAGTGGGTCCCGGGCAGGGACCCACTCGCGAGGAAGCATCCCGTCACCGCCAGCACGATGCCGACGGCGAGGAACAGCCAACGCGCTGCCTTAGGCGGCGCCATGTCCACCCTGGTGCGCCGGCTTGAGGAGCCGGAATCCGCCGAGCGCCATCACCGCCAGGCCGGTGAACAGGACAACCCAACCGAGAAGGGCAACCGAACCGAGACCCCCTGCCGGGCCGTCACCACTACCGCCGAAACCACCCTCGAACGCGGTCGGACCCGGGCCCGGCACGGGTGTGCTTGTCGGTGCCGGGCTGTCCGAAGGTGTCGGCTCAGGACTGTCGGTCGGCTCCGGCGTCTCTGTCACCGTCGGCTCCGGGCTCGGTGTGTCGGTCACCGTTGGCTCCGGGGTGGGCGTGTCGGTCGGCTCCGGCGTCGGCTCCGTGCCGCACGCCTGCACCCAGAACACCTTGTACTTGTGGAACGCCACCTTGCCGCCCGCGTCGGTCACGGTGACGTCGACCTTGATGTGCACCTGGCCCTTGGTGTTCACCTCGAGACCGGTGAGGTCGAGTTCGTAGGACTCGCTGTGGTTGAGGACGTTGCTCGGATCGTTTCCACCCACGAAGTCGAACGACGAGCGCCCCTTGTCCGCAAGTGGCACCACCACCGGAGGCGTGGGATTGGTCGGGGACCATACGTTGAAGGTCACGTCGGCCGTGTTGGTGCCGGGTTCAGGATCGAACCCGAAGAACTGCAGGTCGAAGCCACAGACCACGTGCGGTTCGTTGGACGGATCCGCATCGACCGGAGTGCCGTCGATCTTGACCGAGCCATTGGCGCCCGCCGGCTGGTGGTCGGCTGCCGCGGGCTGGACGAGGAGGAGTGCGCCGATGACGGCGAGGAGGAGGCCGAGCATCAGCGTGCCGATGCTGCGTGCGGCGCCAGAGAGGCGACGCTGAACAGGAGGACGGGCGTTCATGGTTCCCTTTCGAGGAAACTGAGATGATCCGTGAACCCCCGTGAGAAACGTCCAGCCGCCGGCGCCAGGCGCCACGTGCGTGACGGATCTTTATACACGCCTGCTCGGCACCCGGTTGCAGAGAATCCGCGCTTGCTCGGCTGTGGCCACTTTCGGCCAGTCCGAGCGTGTCTCACGCTCACGGACTGTCCGGTTCCCGACACGTTGAGCGCCGATCAGGTCGACCGCGGCGGACGCGGAGCACTGAGTCGGAACCTGTACGCGACATAGACTCTGGCGGGTGACCATGACCGCCGCGCTGTCGCCGGAACGGATCTCGGCGATCACCGGTTCCGATGCGAGTCTGCGCGCGTTTCTGGCGGGCTTGCCAGGCGTCGACCAGGTGGGCGCGGAGGCGCGGGCGGCCACGCTGGCCACCCGGTCGATCAAGACGTCGGCGAAGGAGTACGCCCTCGACCTGGCCGTGACGATGATCGACCTCACCACGCTGGAGGGCCAGGACACGCCCGGCAAGGTGCGGGCGCTCTGCGCGAAGGCCCAGCGTCCGGACCCGGCCGACCCGACCTGCCCACCCGTCGCCGCCGTGTGCATCTACCCCGACCTCGTACCCACCGTGAGGGACGCCCTCGCCGGCAGCACCGTCAAGGTGGCGAGCGTCGCCACGGCGTTCCCGTCGGGGCGGTCCAGCCTCCACGTCAAGGTGCGCGAGACGGCTGACGCGGTAGCGGCCGGCGCCGACGAGATCGACATGGTGATCGACCGTGGAGCGTTCCTCGCCGGGCGGTTCGCCACCGTGTACGACGAGATCGTCGCCGTCAAAGCGGCCTGCGGCGAGGCGCATCTCAAGGTGATCCTGGAGACCGGCGAGCTGGCGACCTACGACAACGTACGCCGCGCGAGCTGGCTCGCCATGCTGGCCGGGGCCGACGTCATCAAAACCAGTACGGGCAAGGTGTCGCCGGCCGCGACCCTGCCGGTCACGCTGGTGATGCTGGAGGCGGTGCGCGACTTCCGCGACGCCACCGGCCGGCTGGTGGGGGTGAAGGCGGCGGGCGGCATTCGTACGGCCAAGGACGCGATTCGCTACCTCGTCCTCGTGAAGGAGACCGCCGGCGAGGACTGGCTCGATCCCGCTGGCTTCCGGATCGGGGCGTCCAGCCTGCTCAACGACCTGCTGATGCAGCGAACCAAGATGCGGACGGGCCGGTACGCAGGTCCTGACTACTTCACCCTCGACTGACCAGGAACGTCGCGGCTGCGGTCGCGGTCCTGGACTGCTTCGCGGGGCCGGCGACCAGTGGCACGTCCACCGGAAGCAGCCCGAAGACAGGCCGCCCCGCCATGATCATGCGGGAGAAACTGGGCGTTTCCCACCCTGAACCCGCCCCGTTTCTCCCGCATGATCATGGTCGAACGCCGCCAAGGTCGACGTCCGCGAGGCGGCCCCGCGGCGCGGTCCGGCGCCGCACCCTCACCGGTCGTACCGCCGGGCTTAGGGTGGTAGACACGGGTCCGTTCCCGTTCACCGCGGGATCACCCTCGAGCCGACATGCTGCACCACGCCGGACATCGGGTTGGTTGTAAAGGGGGCGCCTGCCATGCCCAGGTTCGACTACGCCCCAGCACCGGAGTCGCGGGCGATCGTCGACATCGCCTCGTCGTACGGACTGTTCATCGGCGGTGACTTCGTCGAGCCGGTCGACGGCGGTCCGTTCAAGACCGTGAGCCCGGCGACCGCGGAAGTGCTGGCTGAGGTGACGGGGGCCGGGCCGCGCGACGTCGACCGCGCGGTCGCTGCCGCGCGCACCGCCTACTCCGGTACCTGGTCCACGATGTCCGGCCGCGACCGCGGCAAGTACCTCTTCAGGATCGCGCGTCTGATCCAGGAACGGGCCCGCGAACTCGCCGTGCTCGAGTCGCTCGACAACGGCAAACCGATCCGCGAGTCCCGCGACGTCGACATCCCCCTGGTTGCCGCGCACTTCTTCTACTACGCCGGGTGGGCGGACAAACTCGCGTACGCGGGCGTCGGCCCGAATCCGTTGCCGATCGGCGTCGCCGGCCAGGTCATCCCGTGGAATTTTCCCCTCCTCATGCTGGCCTGGAAAATCGCGCCAGCCCTGGCGTGCGGCAACACCGTCGTACTGAAGCCGGCCGAGACGACACCACTTACCGCGTTGATGTTCGCCGAGATCTGCCAGCAAGCCGACCTGCCGCCCGGTGTGGTCAACATCGTGACCGGTGCGGGCGAAACCGGGCAGGCACTCACCACTCATCACGGGATCGACAA
The DNA here is from genome assembly GCF_040196095.1 of Actinopolymorpha sp. B17G11. Classification (NCBI taxonomy): domain Bacteria; kingdom Bacillati; phylum Actinomycetota; class Actinomycetes; order Propionibacteriales; family Actinopolymorphaceae; genus Actinopolymorpha; species Actinopolymorpha sp. B17G11. The sequence continues at coordinate 18,620 of NZ_JBEFTW010000033.1, read as the reverse complement.
AATAGCCTTCACCGGATCGACCGAGGTGGGAAAGGCCATTGCCCGCGCTCTCGCCGGCACCCGGAAACGCCTCACCCTCGAACTCGGCGGAAAGGCCGCCAACATTGTCTTCGACGACGCAGCACTCGACCAGGCCGTCGAAGGCATCGTCAACGGCATCTTCTTCAACCAGGGCCACGTGTGTTGCGCCGGCTCCCGCCTCCTCGTGCAGGAGAGCGTCTACGACGACGTGCTCGCCAGGCTCAAACGGCGGATGGGCACACTGCGCGTCGGTGATCCGCTCGACAAGAACACCGACGTCGGCGCGATCAATTCTCCCCAGCAACTGGAGAAGATAAGGATGCTCAGCGACGTCGGCGAATCCGAAGGAGCCGAACGCTGGTCAGCACCCTGCGCACTACCCGATCGTGGCTACTGGTTCGCGCCGACCATTTTCACCGGAGTGACCCAGGCACACCGGATCGCGCGCGAGGAAATCTTCGGGCCGGTGCTTTCCATTCTCACCTTCCGTACGCCGGAAGAGGCGGTCGAGAAGGCCAACAACACGCCGTACGGGCTGTCCGCCGGCGTCTGGACCGAAAAGGGTTCGCGCATTCTCTGGATGGCCGACAAGCTCCGGGCCGGGGTGGTGTGGGCGAACACGTTCAACCGGTTCGATCCCTCGTCGCCGTTCGGCGGTTACAAGGAATCCGGCTATGGACGCGAAGGCGGCCGGCACGGCCTGGAGGCCTACCTCGATGCCTGAAGACCAGACACCAGAAAAGCGGCAGCCGACCGAGACACCCCGGACGACCGAAACCGTCCGGACCGCGGAACGACTGGACGTGCGCAAGACGTACAAGCTCTTCGTCGGCGGCGCCTTCCCGCGCAGCGAGTCGGGCCGTAGCTATCCGGTCCACGACGCCGGCGGCCGGTTCGTCGCCAACGCCGCGCTCGCATCGCGCAAGGACGCCCGCGACGCCGTGGTGGCAGCGCGGAAGGCGTTCGGCGGCTGGTCGGGGGCGACCGCCTACAACCGCGGCCAGATCCTCTACCGGATCGCCGAGATGCTGGACGGTAGGCGCCAGCAGTTCGTCGCCGAAGTTGCCGCCGGTGAGGGACTCGACACCGAGCGCGCCATCGCGCAGGTGGACGAGAGCATCGACCGCTGGGTGTCCTACGCCGGATGGTCGGACAAGATCGCCCAGGTCGTCGGCGGGGCGAACCCGGTCGCCGGGCCGTACTTCGACTTCTCCCTCCCCGAACCCACCGGGGTGGTGGCCGTCGTCGCCCCACAGGACTCCAGCCTGCTCGGCCTGGTCAGCGTCGTCGCACCGGTGATTGTCACCGGCAACACCTGTGTCGTCCTCGCCGCCGAACGCACCCCCCTCCCGGCGGTCACCCTGGCCGAGGTGCTGGCGACGAGCGACCTGCCCGGCGGGGTCGTCAACCTCCTCACCGGGCGGGTCGCCGAGGTCGCTCCGTGGCTCGCCAGCCACATGGACGTGAACGGCATCGATCTCACCGGAGTCGACGATCCGGAGGTGGCGGCTGAACTCGAGGGGGCGGCTGCCGATAACCTCAAGCGCGTGACGCGGCCGCCGCTCGACCACGAACGTCCGGACTGGTACGCCGAGCCGGGCCTCGATCGGATGACGGCCTACCTCGAGACCAAGACCGTCTGGCACCCCATCGGCAGATAAGACCGGGATGTAACGCTGTGACGACAGAATTCCTGAACGATCCGATCGTGCCGCTCGAGCTGACCATCACCGGCGGCAAGCGATTCACGTTGTACCAGCCGGGGTGGTACACCGCCGACGACGGCTCCGCCGGCTTCCTCGGCACGAAGGGCCAGGTCTACGGCTTCCGTACCCTCGACGACCTCGTCAGTTTCGTAGACTCCAGCACCCCGACCGACCTGTCGCCGAGCCAGCACCTGCGGCCGCTGCGGATCTGGCCGGCGGAGGAGTACGCCCGCAAACTGTGTTCGTACGACCTCATCAACCTGCCGGAGATCGCCGACGGCGAACTCGACGCCGACGAGCAGGCCTCCCTGGGGTCGACGCTCGCGCTGATGCTCGACCTGCTCGACTACATGGACGTCGACGACCCGCACGCGCAGGCGCTGCACGACGACGAGGACATCAGCAAGCTCGCCTCCGGCGATGAGGTGCTGTCGATCTTCCGCGCGGCGCACCACCGCAAGCACGTTGTCGAGATCCTCGACGCCAACTGGTCGTGGTGTCTCGCCGAGGTCTCCCGCCGAATCGTCGTCCCGGACCTTCCGGAGTCGCCGGTCAGTAGCTCACCGTTGCTGGGCGGCGCTGCCGGTAGTGCCGCGGTCAGCGAGGAGGGCGACGGCTCGGTACCGCTCGAGGACGCCACCGACGCGATGACGTTGTGGTTCGGCCTTGCCGAGGAGGGGTTCTACGCCGTACGCAGCACGAGCCTGCATGATGGCATCCCGCACTATGCGGGTACGCCCGACGACGCAGGCATCCCCCGGTTGACGGTCTGGACCGACCTCGACCGGATGCGTACCGACCTCACGTCCGGTCCGGTCGCCGGCCTGAGCGACGGACGCGGCGGTGAGGTGGCGCTCAACCTGCTGAGCGTCCTTGACCGTCCGGACGTCAGCCTCACCCCGCACGACGACTCCATCTTCGACCTCGTGCTCGTCGCCGACTCCCTCACCGAGGAGATGGACCACGAGGCCGCCGACAAGCTGGTGAGCGCCTGGACCGAGCTGTCGCGACTGGCCGACTGGGGCGGCTGGACCGACCTCGCGGAACTGCTCAGCCCCGAGTCGCCGGCCGGCAGGTTCGTGATCTCCTGTGCCGTCGACCTGGCCCAGGACCGACCGGGTGCCGCCCAGGCGCTGGCCACGGCCGACGTGAAAGCGGCGGCAGCCGGGTGGCAGGCCGTGCTCCCCGTCCTCACGGCGCATCTGGACCAGCAGAGCTGACGTCGAGTGGACCAGGGGAGCTGACGTCGAGGGTGCGCGACCTGACGTCGGCCGTGAGTTTCGCGAGCAGGGCGATGAGTGTGTCGCGCTCTTTCGCGGACAGGCAGCTGACGAGCGAGGCTTCGCGTGCGAGTACCGCGTCGACCGAACGTTCGATGAGGGCGTGCCCGTCGGCCGTCAACGACACGAGGACGGTACGGCGGCCGGTTGGTGCCGGGGCGCGCCGGACGAGTCGATCGCGTTCGGCCCGCGCTACGCGTTGAGAGATCGCGCCGGCCGTAACCAGCGTCCGCTCCGCGATCTGTCGGGTGGTGAGGGCGTACGGCGGACCCGCGCGGCGGATCACGGACAGCAGGTCCAGCGTCGCCGCGTCGATTCCCGCCTTCCGTAGCACCCGGTTGCGGTCGTCCGCGAAGAGCTTCGCCAGGCGCCAGAGGGGTGTCACGATCTCGATGGAGTCTGTCGGGGTGCCCGGGCGTTCGCGTTGCCAGGCTGCGGCGATCTCCGCGGCCGGATACGGCGAAACGGCTCCTAGCGGTGAGCCAGCATCGGCGGGCGAGCCGGCAGCATGGGCGGGCAAGCCGGCAGCATCGGCGGGCGAGCCGGGACTCTCCACGGGCGAACCTGCATCCCCCGGGGCGGGGTGGTCGGCCACGGCGCGTACTCCTCGTCTCCGCTATGTTTAGACCTAAACGTACCAGGAGGCAGGAGGAGCCTTGACCCGCATCGTTCTCGTCACCGGCGGTACCAGCGGCATCGGGCGCGCCGTCGCCGCTCGGTTCGCCTCTGACGACGCCGAGGTCTTCATCACCGGGCGCCACACCGACACGGTGGAGGCGGCCGCGAAAGCACTCGAGGTCCACGGCGTCGTCTGCGACGCCACCCGGCCCGACCAGGTGTCGTCCCTGAGTTCGCAACTCGGCGAACGGCTCGACGTCCTCGTCAATGCCGCCGGCGGCCTGGCCGAGGTGGACCCCACCGGCCCCGGCTCGACCGCCCCGGACCCGCTGGACACCCTGGCCGCCGAGTGGCAGTCGAGTCTTGCCCAGAACCTGCTCAGCGCGGTCCTCACCACCGCCTCGGTCCAGGAGAAGCTCGACCGGGGCGGCTCGATCCTGAGCATCGGTTCGATCGGGGCCGAGCGTCGCGGGGGTGCGTACGGCGCGTCCAAGGCCGCCCTCGCAGCCTGGAACGCGTCTCTCTCCGCCCAGGTCGGCCCGCGCGGTGTCACCAGCAATGTCATCTCCGCCGGATACATCGAGGGCACCAACTTCTTCCGAGGCAAGATGACCGACGAACGCCACCGAACTCTCGTGCAGGAGACTCACGACAAACGGCCGGGCACTCCGGACGACATCGCCGAAACCGCCTACTTCCTCGCATCGCCCGGTGCGAGGCACATCACCGGCCAGACGATTCACGTCAACGGTGGTGCCTTCACCACGCGGTAGCCGGCCTGGACATCGGGATCGCGCATCAGGCCGGCGTAGGTCGGGGAGAACCCTCGCCTGTCCCCGATTTCGGCGTACGCAGGAAACACTCCGTGCGGGCGGCTCGTCTTACCGGTGTAAGCACAGTCGAGGAAAGGACTTCCGCATGGCCCGCCTGGTCCGCCCGCGCAGGGGAAAGGTCTTCGCTGGCGTCTGCGCCGGGCTCGCCGACCGGTTCGGCCTGCCGCGCTGGTTCGTGCGGCTGGCGTTCATCCTGTCCTGCCTCCTACCCGGCCCGCAGGTGATCCTCTACATCGTGCTGTGGATCCTCATCCCGCGGGACGACACCTGAGGTGGGGTCCCCTCATCGGAACAGGAGCCGCATGGATGGGCGCCCTACCAGCGCAGGCCCCGGCGGGCGAGTTCGATCTCGAGCTCCATCCGGCGTACGCCTGACAACGGGCTCCGCGCGCCCCGTGTCTCGACCTCGAGGGCGCGGCAGGCAAGCAGCAGCGTGTCGTCGTAGGCGAGTTCGGTGACGTGCAGGTGGAACGCCCGGGCGGACACCCGCCGGTCGGCGTGCAGGCGCATGATTTCCTCGCCGAGCCGATGCAGATCGGCGGCCAGGCGTTCGATTGGGCGTTGTGCTGGTTGCATGCCGGCCGTGGCCGCATTCCAGTTGGGAGTCGGGCCCATGCCCTTGCGTAGCGCCTGCCCCAGCCAGTCCAACACCCGTCCGCCCGCCATGCCCCATCCTCTGCACGCGCTTATGTGCTTCCAGGATGCGCCATCCGGCGGGATTTGGCTCCCGCGAAGGTCCCGGGTATTCGTTCAGCGTTCGTCGACCGGCCGCTGCATCTGGGCGAACGCCCGCTCGGCAGCGAGCCCGGCATACCCCGGCTTGATGACGTCGTTGATCAGCGCGAGCCGCTGGTCGAACGGCAGGAACGCGCTCTTCATCGCGTTGACGGTGAACCACGCGAAGTCGTTCAGGTCGTAGTCGAACGCCTCGGCGAGGGCGGCGAACTCCTGCCCCATCGACGTACCGCTCATCAGCCGGTTGTCGGTGTTGACCGTCACCCGGAACCGCAGCCGGGTCAACAGGCCGAACGGATGCTGCGCGAGCGAAGGTGCCGCACCGGTCTGGATGTTGGACGTGGGGCAGAGCTCGAGGGGGATCCGCTTGTCGCGGACGTACGCAGCGAGCCGGCCGAGGCGCGCGGTCCCGTCGGCGCTGACCTCGATGTCGTCGACGATGCGTACGCCGTGACCGAGCCGGTCGGCGCCGCACCACTGGATCGCCTGCCAGATGGAAGGAAGGCCGAACCCTTCGCCGGCGTGGATGGTGAAGTGGGCGTTCTCACGCTGGAGGTACTCGAACGCGTCGAGGTGCCGGGTCGGCGGGTAGCCCGCCTCAGCACCCGCGATGTCGAACCCGACCACGCCCTGGTCGCGGTAGTGCACGACCAGCTCGGCGATCTCCCGCGACCGGGCCGCATGCCGCAGAGCGGTCAGGATCTGGCGTACGACGATGGGCCGGCCGGCGACGGCTGCCCGCTTCTCACCCTCGGCGAAGCCGTCGCGTACGGCCTCGACCACCGCCGGCAGGCTGAGCCCAGCCTGCAGGTGTTGTTCAGGGGCGTACCGGACCTCCGCGTAGACCACACCGTCCTGCGCCAGGTCGAAGGCAGCTTCCGCGGCGACCCGGGCCAGCGCCTCCGGAGTCTGGAGGACGCCCACCGTGTGGACGAACGTGTCGAGGTAACGCTCGAGCGACCCGGAGTCCGCGGACTCGCGGAACCACTGCCCCAGGTCGGGCGCCGTTGGCGCGGGCAGCTCGTGGCCCACTTCCGCCGCCAGCTCGAGGACCGTCTGCGGACGCAGCCCACCGTCGAGGTGATCATGGAGCAGAACTTTCGGGGCCCGGGCGATCTCGTGGGCGGTGACCTTCATAGCGTGACGATACGCCGTCTCACGTCCGGTCGCGGCCAGCTTTCGGGTGGCGCCTGGGCCCGTGGGGGCGTGCGTCCCCGGACCGCGCGGTCAGGTGAGGGAACCGCGGAGACCGCGCACGATCCGGTTGAGCGTGGCAGCGTCCTCGGGCGCCGGATTCGCTGCCACCTGGCCAGGCTGGCAGCTGCTCGTGGAGTACTCCCCCAAACGTTGGCTTGCGCCGCCCGCTGGGCGTCGGCAACCGTGTGAGACAGGGCGCGGGCTGCCCCCACCCGGTGATCATGAGAGTGGTGGGGGGTCCAGGTGCCGCTATTCCTTCATGATCATGGAACGTACGCCGGCTCGGGGGGTAACTGCTACGGCGTCGGCGGCGCGGCCTGGGCGGGTGACGGCAGACCCTGACCACAACGGGTAGGTCAATGTCGGCACAGCACCTTGACAGGTAAGTTACTTTCGCTCACCTTCAAGGCCGGCACGGTGATTGGGGGTTGGATGCTGGCTCTTGTTCGAGACCTGACGCCGCTCGTCCTCGGCGTACTCCTCACCTGGATCGGCGCGACGACACTGCTCGACCGCTCGGCGAGCCAGCAGACCGCTGCCCACGCCTTGTTGCCGCCCCTGATGGGCGAAGGGCCCGCGACGACGGCGATTCGGATCGCGGGATGGGCCGAGCTGCTCGTGGGTCTTGGCCTGCTCGGCGTTCCGACGCACCGGCTGCCCGCGGTTGGCGCCGTGGCGCTGGGAGTGGGGTACGCAGGGATCCTGGCGTACGCCCGACTGCGCCCGTCGGCACCAGCTGGCGCGACGGAGTTGCCCGCGGCCGGCTCGGCCGAGGCGGGCGGGACGACGGTCCGATGGCAGTCCTACGTCCGGGCCGGCCTGGTGGTCGTCGGCGGGCTGTTCGCCGCCAACGCGGCCACCCCGTGGTGGATGGCTGGCGGACAGCACCCGGTGACGTCGTTCGGGATCGTGGTGTTCGTCACGCTCACGCTGGTCGCCCTCTCAGCCCCGATCGACCAACTCTGGGCCCGTCACACGCCGCGACGTCGGTTGCGACTGCCGCACGCGCGGACTGCTATCCCTCTCCATGCACCCGACCTCCATGTGCCGGACCTCCATGCGCGGGATCTCGGCGCCCCGGACCTCGCCGTCCCGGACCCCGGCGCGCCGGACCTCGGCGCCCTCGACCTCCCCGGCCCCGATCTCGATGGCTTCGGCCCCGATCTCGAGGGCTTCGGTCCCGCCCAGGCAGGTGGCGTGGCCAGCTCCGCCCTGCCCGTGGCTGGCCGCTCGCCAGACGCATCCCGGACCACCTCGGGCGCGTGGACGCTACCTGTTCCCGTCGGTGGTCATGAGGATTCCCCGGGCCATAGCTCCGCGCAGCCTTCATGATCACGGTCATGATCACGGCATAAGGCCCTACCCGACGCCCGGTCACCAGAGGGCCACACCCGATACCTCAACCGATGACCTCAACCGACGCGCCTCAACCGACGCGCCTCAGCCGACGCGCCTCAGCCGACGCGCCTCAGCCGACGCGGGTCAACCGAGCCGGTCGAGCACGAGTGACTGGTGCGGCCGAGCGCCGTCCGGCGCGACCACGATCCCGCCGTCCAACGCGGCGACGGCGCGGTCGAAATGCGCCGGATCCTCGGCGTGCAGCGTGAGCAGTGGCTGGCCGGCGCGGACGTACGCACCAGGTTTCACATGCAGTTCCACCCCCGCCGAGGCTGACACGGGAGCCTCCTTGCGGGAGCGGCCCGCCCCCAGTCGCCATGCCGCGACACCCACCGCGTAGGCGTCGAGCTGGACCAGCACACCCTCGGCCGGTGCGTAGACCACGTGAGTCTCCGGCGCCCTGGGCAGGGCCGCTGCCGGATCGCCGCCCTGGGCCTGGATCATCTGCCGCCAGACATCCATCGCCGTACCGTCCTCGAGGACTTTGGCCGGATCCACGCCCCCGGACACATCGCATGCGGCCAGCATCTCCCGCGCCAGCGTGACAGTGAGCTCGATGACGTCGGGAGGGCCGCCGCCTCCGAGCACCTCCACAGCCTCGCGGACCTCCAGCGCGTTGCCCACGGCGAGCCCCAGCGGCGTGTCCATCGACGTGAGGAGGGCCGTCGTCCGCACCCCGGCGGCGATACCCAGCTCGACCATGGTCGTGGCGAGCGCGCGCGCATCGTCGACGTTCTTCATGAACGCACCGGAGCCGACCTTGACGTCGAGCACCAACGCCGACGTCCCCTCGGCGATCTTCTTGCTCATGATCGAACTGGCGATCAGCGGAATCGACTCGACGGTTCCAGTCACGTCGCGCAGGGCGTAGAGCTTGCGGTCTGCCGGCGCGAGGGTGTCGGTGGGCGCGCAGATGACCGCGCCGACGTCGGTGAGCTGCCGGACGATGTCGCCGTAGGACAGGGACGCCCGCCAACCCGGGATCGACTCCAGCTTGTCGAGGGTGCCGCCGGTGTGGCCGAGGCCGCGGCCCGACAGTTGCGGTACGGCCGCGCCGCACGCCGCGACGACCGGTGCGAGCGGCAAGGTGATCTTGTCGCCGACGCCGCCCGTCGAGTGTTTGTCGACCGTGGGGCGTCCGATGCCGGCGAAGTCGAGGCGCTCGCCGGACGCGATCATGGCGTGGGTCCAGCGGGCGGTCTCGGCCGCAGTCATGCCACGGAGGAGGATCGCCATCGCCAGCGCGGCCATCTGCTCGTCGGCAACGACGCCACGGGTGTAGGCGTCGACCACCCAGTCGATCTGGGCGTCGGAGAGGGTGCCGCCATCGCGTTTGCGGCGGATCACCTCGACGGCGTCGAACAACTCTGGCCCCACCTGCTCACCCACGGGAGCTTCCTATCAGATCGTCCGGGCGCAGCCGGCTCGGATCGTTCCGGGCGCGCAGCCGGGTCGAATCGTCCGGGCGCAGCCGGCTCGGATGGTCGGGGCACATTTCGTCGGACTCACCCCCGTCGGACTCACCCTCGGTCCGACCTCAGATCGTCCGGGCCGAAGGCTTCGGGAAGCAGCTCGCGCAGCGGTCTTACGCCGTTCGCTGAGTCGACCTGCAGTTCGGGTCCGCCGTGCTCCCACAACAGCTGCCGGCAGCGACCGCACGGCATCAGGAGGCCACCGTCCCCGTCGCAACAGGTGAACGCCACCAGCCGGCCACCACCCGTCGCATGCAACGTCGAGACCAGTCCGCACTCGGCGCACAGGGTCATGCCGTAGGAGGCGTTCTCGACGTTGCAGCCGACCACGATCCGGCCGCTGTCGGTGAGCGCGGCCGCCCCGACGGGAAAGCGGGAGTACGGCGCATAGGCTCGGGCCATCGCGTCCCGCGCCGCCGAGCGCAGCGCCGCCCAGTCCACGTCCACATCCACGTCGTTCGTCCGCCTGCCTTCTCGTCACGATGCACGCCAATTCCCAACGAGGCACGGCAGATTTACCGCGTATCGTTGGGGAATGATCACGTACGTGATCATTTCACGTACGGCTCACCGTCGGCCTTTGGTGCGCGTACCCGCCCGACGAGGCCGGCTACCGCGATGATGGTCGCGAGGTACGGCGCCATGATCAGCAGCTCCCCCGGGATCGGGGTCTCGATGATCTGCAGCTGGTTCTGCAGCTGCTGGGTGAACCCGAAGAACAGCGCGGCGACCGTCGCGCCGAGAGGATGCCAGCGGCCCATGATGAGAGCCGCCAGGGCGATGAAGCCCTGTCCGGCCGTGAGGTCCTTGTCGAAGCTGCCGGTGAACCCGACGGTGAAGAACGCACCACCCAGTCCGGCCGCGATCCCGCCCGCGAGGACGGCCTGGTAACGCACCCGCAGGACGTTGATGCCCACGGTGTCCGCCGCGCGCGGATGTTCGCCGACCGCGCGGACCCGCAAGCCCCAACGGGTCTTGAAGAGGACGAAGGTCACGATCGCCACCGCGGCGTACATCGCGTACACCAGCAGCGTCTGGTGGAAGAACGTGTCGCCGATGACGGGGATGTTGGCCAGCAGCGGGATGCGGACGGCCGGCAGGACGCCCGGGTTGTTGAACCGGTCGCCGTTGCCCTCGGCTACCTGGTCGAACAGGAACCCGGTGATGCCGGAGGCGAACACCACGAGAACGACGCCGAGCACCACCTGGTTGACGCGGTAGCGGATCGCGAACACCGCGAGCATCGCCGCGATCAGCACCCCCGCCACCACAGCCGCAGCGACCCCGGCCAGCAGGCTCCCGGTCACGGTGGCAAGCACCGCAGCCGCGAACGCACCCGCCAGGAACTGTCCCTCGATCGCGACGTTGATGACACCGGCCCGCTCGCACAGCACGCCGGCCAGCGCGCCCAGAATCAGCGGGGTCGCGACGTTCAGCGTGCCCTGGAGCTGGTTGGTCAGCGGGAACGTCTTGCCGGCGGCGGCCCAGCACAGGAACGTCACCACGAACGCGAGGCCGAACCCGGCCCACAGCAGGCTTGCCCAGCGCCGGGGAAGGCCGCGAACGAGATGAACGAGCGCGACCACCACGGCGTAGGCCGCGAGTGTCACCGCGACAGGCAACGCGGGGAGCCCGAGGTTGGGCAGCGGCCGCTCGGAGAACTGGCTCGACAACGTGAACGTCACCGTCGCCGGCGAGGTGGAGACCGCGAGGACGGCGCCGACGGCCGCGAGCACCAGCATCAGGATGCCGGTACGGATCCGTTGCCGGCGCTCGTCCGGCGACTCGATGGCCATGGCGGGAGTGGGCGGCGGCGCCATCGTGGTGGTGGGTGCGGCCTGGCTCATGCGGTTCTCCTTTTGCATGACCGCTGCGGTGCCTCACTCCGGCACACCTCGTACCTCTGCATACCTCCGTGGGGGCTCCTCGCGCTCATGCGGTCCACCCCTTCGCGAGAACGGTGCCGGTGCCCCGGGCGCGGATCCGGAACACGGCCCTGACGAGGGCGGGTGCCGCGATGAACAACACGATGGTGGCCTGGAGCACCGTCGTGAGGGTCAGTGGTGTCTGGGTCTGCAGCTGCATCTGCAAACCGCCCGCGTTCAACGCACCGAAGACGAGGCCGGCGACGACCGTGCCGGCCGGTGAGGCCCGGCCGAGCAGCGCCACGGTGATGGAGTCGAAGCCGATCGATCCTGCGATCCCGTCCGTCAGGGGGTAGTCGGTGCCGAGCACCTGCTGGGCACCCGCAAGCCCCGCCAGCGCGCCGGCCACGAGCATCGCGACGGTGTAGGCGCGGCCGACGCTCATGCCGGCCGTGCGGGCGGCGTCCGGGTTGGCGCCGACGGCACGGAGCTCGAAGCCGGTCGTCGACCGGGCGAGCAGCCACCACACCACAGCGGCCGCGGCGAGGGCGACGACGAAGCCCAGATGCAACCGGGTGCCCGCCCAGTGCGGGAACTGCGCCGTCGTGGCGACGACCGGACTGATCGGGTCGTTGCGCCCAGGTCGCTGCAGGGCGTCGGTCGTCAGCAACCATTGCAGGAGATAGAGCGCGACGTAGTTGAGCATGATCGTGAGGATGACTTCGTGGGCGCCGGTACGCGCCTTGAGCAGGCCGACCACACCGCCCCACAGCGCACCGCCCGCGATGCCGGCGATCACCGCTACGCACAGGTGCAGCACCACCGGAAGGTCCACCGCGAAGCCCACCCACCCCGCGCACAGCGCACCGGCGATGAGCTGTCCCTGCGCCCCGATGTTGAACAGCCCTGCCCTGAACGCGAGCGAGACGCCGAGACCGGCACAGATCAGCGGCGTCGCCTGCACGAGCGTCTCGGTGAGCGGCCGCCATCCGCCGACCGCACCGAAGAACAGCGCGGAGTAGGCGTCGGCGACGGCGGTCCACGACGCGGCGAGGGCGTCCGGTGGGTACGCGAGGAAGTATCCCCACGTCGCCAGTACCTCCGCGTTGCTGACGATGACGAGAACCGCGCCGACGAGCAGGGCCAGCACGACGGCTGCCACGCTCACGGCCACCTCACGTAGCGGCAGCGCTGCCGGCCTCATGACGCGTCCTCCAGTGAGCCGAGCACGGTCGGGTGCTCCTCCGCCTCGGTGGCCGCCGCCTCCGGTGGTACGCCCGCCATCATCAGCCCCAGCTGGTCCCAGGGAGTGTCGGAACCGACGATGCCGACGATCCGGCCGCGGTACATCACCGCGACCCGGTCGGCGAGGGCGACGATCTCCTCCAACTCGGTCGACACGATGAGGACGGCCGTCCCCTGGTCGCGTTCGCGCACGATCCGTTGGTGGACGAACTCGATGGAACCGACGTCGAGGCCCCTCGTCGGCTGCGCGGCGATCAGGAGCTCCAGTGGCCGGGACAGCGCCCGGGCGAGGACGACCTTCTGCTGGTTTCCACCGGAGAGCGCGCTCACCGCGGTCTCCGCGGATTCGGTGCGTACGTCGAACTCCTCGATGCGGAGGGCGGCATTCGCGCGGACCTCGGCGAGCGAAAGCCTGCCCTGCTTGGCGAACGGAGCTCGCCGGAACAGGTCGAGGACGAGGTTCTCCGCCACCGAGAACGTACCGACGAATCCGTCATGGGCCCGGTCCTCGGGGATGTAGCCGATGCCCGCCTCCAGGCGTTCGCCCGGGCTGGCAGCGGTGAGCTCGCGACCGGCCAGCTCGATCGCACCACCGGCGATGCTCGTCAGGCCGACCAGCGCCTCGACGAGTTCGGTCTGGCCGTTGCCCTGGACGCCTGCGATACCGAGGATCTCGCCTCCGTTGACCTCGAACGACACGTCGTCCACGGCAAGGCAGGCCTGCGCGTCGACGACCTGGAGGTTCTCGACGCGCAGCTTGGGACCTGCCGGCGTCGCGTCCGCCTTGTCAACGGTGAGTTGCACCGGGCGACCGACCATCAGCTCGGCGAGCTCGCTCTCGGTCGCGTCGGTGTCGACCGTCTCGACGACCCTGCCGCGCCGGATCACGGTGATCCGGTCAGCGATCGCCCTGACTTCCTTGAGCTTGTGGGTGATGAAGACGATGGAGGTGCCGCCTTGCTTCAGCGCCCGCATCACCTCGATGAGTTCGTCGATCTCGCGAGGGGTGAGCACTGCGGTCGGCTCGTCGAGGATGAGGACTTTGGCGTTGTTGGCAAGGGCTTTGAGGATCTCGACACGTTGCTGCACCCCGACCGGGATGTCCTCGACCTTCGCCTGGGGATCGACCTCGAGCCCGTACCGCTGCGAGAGATTGCGGACCTGCTCGCTGGCAGCGGCCGGATCCAGCATGCCGAGCCCGCGAGTGGGTTCGCGGCCGAGCATGATGTTCTCGGCGACGGTGAAGACCGGAACGAGCATGAAGTGCTGGTGCACCATGCCGATGCCCGCGGCGATCGCCTCGCGCGGCGACGTGCAGACGAGCGGTTCACCGTCGAGGACGATGCTTCCCTCGTCGGGTTGCAGCAGGCCGTAGAGCATGTTGACCAGCGTGCTCTTGCCGGCACCGTTTTCGCCAAGCAGGCAATGGATCTCGCCCGGCTCGACGGTGAGGTCGATGTGGTCACACGCGACGAGGGAGCCGAAACGTTTGGTCAGCCCGCGCAGCTCGAGCTTCATGGCACGTTCCCGCTCCTTCGCCGTCGTGTGTCGTACCGCGAAATACCGTGGGATCTGCGGGGAACCGCTGTCCCGTGGCCGTTACTGCGTCTGCGGGACCGCCTTGGACTCGATGGGGATCGTCCCGTCGATGATCTGCTGCTCGATCTCCTCGATCTCGGCCTTGAGCTCGGCGGGGATCTTGCTGTCCCACTCGTGGTACGGCGACAGTCCGGTGCCCTTGTTCTCCAGGGTTCCGACGTAGGGCGTGTTGTCGAACTTGTCTTCGTACGTCGTCGTGATGACGTTCTTGACCGCGACGTCCATGCCCTTGTAGACGCTGGTGAGGAGCACACTGCAGTACTCGGCCGCGCTCTTGCAGCCGTCGGTGTCGACCCAGATCGCGTTGACCTTGCCGCCGGAGGCCTTCGCGGCCTGCAGACCGCCGAGTCCAGCCGGACCGGCCACCGGGAAGATGATGTCGGCGCCCTGGCTGATCAGGTTCGTGGCGGTGTTCCGGCCCATCCCCTTGTTCTCGAAGTCGTTGGTGAAAAGGCCCTTCTGGTTCTTGTCGTTCCAGCCGAGCAGTTGGACGTCCTTGCCCTTCTGCTCGTTGTAGTACGCCACGCCCTCGGAGAAACCGTCCATGAAGATGGTGACCGTCGGAATCGGCAGTCCGCCGAACGTGCCGACCTTGCCGGTCTGCGACATCCCGGCCGCGAGATAGCCGGCGAGGAAGCTCGACTGTGCCGTGTCGAAGAGCAGCGACTTGACGTTGGTGGGCGCCTTGTCGAGCTTGACCTCCTCGAGGTCGACGGCGTTGATGTCGAAGTCGACGATGCCGAACTTCACGTCGGGGTTCTCCGCCGCGGCGATCGCGGTCTGGTTGCCGAGCTTGAAGCCGACGGTGATGATCGCGTTGCACTTGGCATTGACCATGCCGGAGATGTTCTCCGGGTAGTCGCCGTCAGAGTCGGACTCCGCTGTCGACTCTGCGATGCCGTACTCGCTCACCGCGTCCTGCAATCCCTTGTAGGACGTCTGGTTGAAGGACTTGTCGTCGAACCCGCCGGAGTCCGAAACCATGCAGGCGCGGAAGTCCTTGGCGTCCGCGGCCGGTTTCTCGCCGCCCGAGCCCTCCGCTTCGTTGCTCTCGGTTGGCCTGCTCCCACAGGCGGTGACGACAAGCGCCAGAACGCCTAAGACAGCAAGACCCCTGAGGTACTTCGTCAAGAGACACCCCTTCTCGCCTGACCATTCGGGTGGATGCCCTGCCACGTCGCGTGCCGCTCTCGACGGCACTCGGGCACTGCGCTTCGGTGACTATAGGCCGCGTGGGCGTCCACGGAAGACCCGCCGGGGCGGTTGATGCCACGTGAAACCTTCCCGTGACATTTGGCGTAGAAAAAGGGCGCCGGAGTCACCATCCGCTGCCCGTCGCAGTGCGCGCGGCTGGCGACCTCAGAGAAGCTCGGGACGGACGGGCGCGTCGAGGCCGTCCGTCGCGGCGAGCAGTGCCGTCGCCACGAGGAGACGCACGCCGACGGCGATGGCGTGCTCGTCCACGTCGAAGGTCCCCTGGTGGAGGTCGAACTGCCCGTCGCTGCCCGGAGCGCGGACGCCGAGCCGCGCCATCGCGCCCGCGATCTTCGTGAGGTACCAGGCGTAGTCCTCGCCACCGAGGCTCTGGTCCGTCGGCGCGATCGCACTGCGGCCGAGCGTCGACTCGGCCGCGTCCTGAAGGATGGCGACCGAGAGCGGGTCGTTGACGACCGGAGGTACGCCACGGTGCACCTCGGCCTGGACACTGACGCCGAACGGAGCGACGATCTCCCGCGCGAGAGCGGGGACGAGTTCGGCCGCGGAGGCCCACACCTTGGCGTCGAGGCAACGGAGGGTCCCCTCTGCCTCGCCCTCCATCGGGATGGCGTTGGCGGCCGCGCCGGCGTGGACGCGACCCCAGACAAGGGTCAGGCCCGCCCTTGGATCCACCCGACGGGACAGGGCAGCGGGCATCTGGCTCACCAGGGTGGCGAGCGCATGCACGAGATCGGCGGTGAGATGCGGCCGTGCGGTGTGCCCGCCGGGGCCGGTCAGGCGTACGTGTACACGGTCGGCGGCCGAGGTCAGCGAGCCGGTGCGCAACCCGACCTTGCCGACATCGAGGCGCGGATCGCAGTGCACGGCAAAGATCTGGTCGACTCCGTCCAGGCCGCCGGCCGCGATGACGTCGAGTGCCCCGCCGGGAATGATCTCCTCGGCGGGCTGGAAGAGCAGGCGTACGCCGTGATGGAGCATCCCGGCCTGTGCGAGCTCGGCGAGGACGAGACCGGCGCCCAGCACGATCGTGGTGTGGACGTCGTGGCCGCAGGCGTGGCAGACACCGGCCCTCGTCGAGCGGTACGGCACGGTCTTCTCGTCGGCGACCCGGAGCGCGTCGAGGTCGGAGCGGAGGGCGATCCTGCCCAGGCCAGGTGGGGGCTTACCGATGTCGCAGAACAGGCCGGTGCCGATGGGGAGCCGGGTGGGTGAGAGACCCGCGCTGGCGAGCCGATCGACGAGTACCGTCGTGGTGCGAAACTCCTCGCGACTCGGCTCCGGATGGGCATGCAGATCGCGCCGGAACAGGATCAGCTCGTCGGCGTAGGTCTTGGCGAGCCGGTCGACTTCGGCGGCGATTTCCTCCTCGAGGGGCACCTTTCGATTGTCCACCCCATCCTTTTTGTGACGCACGCCACCCCCGTTTCACGCTGCGTAGGCCCCTTCAAGCATCCCGCACATGTCACTGTCGCCACGCCCCTTTCCCGTGATCATGATCGTGATCATGAAGATCCTCGCGACATATAGCCCTGTTTCGCTTCATGGTCCGGTTTCGCTTCATGGTCCGGTTTCGCTTCATGGTCCGGTTTCGCTTCATGGTCCGGTTTCGCTTCATGGTCCGGTTTCGCTTCATGGTCCGGTTTCGCTTCATGGTCCGGTTTCGCTTCATGATCTCGGCCGGGGCGTCGGAACGAGAGTCGGCGAGAAATGGTGGTTCCGCGGCGAGCCAGACCCCACGGCCTACAAGGCTCCGCCGCGGCGTGATCGCAACAGTGCGGACTCAAGTCCGGGCGATCTCACCGACCGCGCTGGCTCACGCCGCGAGCTCACCGACTGCGCAGAAGGGGCCGCACGGTCGCGGGCGGCCCTGCCAGCCGTTCGCCTTCAGGACCTCGGCCACCTGCCAGGCGACGTGGCAGCTCCTCGTCGTCGTGTCTGTCCATCCGTACCGCAAGGTGACGCGGCCACGAACACTCGTGTCGTTGTCCCGCTGGTAGTCGCGGAACCGCCCTTCTTCGGTGTGGCCGGTCAGCCCGTCCAGCTCGACGACTGTCCGAAAGTCCTCGTACTCCACGTCGCTCCGTCGACTCTGCTGGCCGAACCGGCGGTGACGCTGCCGACGGCCCGGAGGCAGTCCGTGGGCACGCTCCACCCTCTGGGCGTAGGTGATCTCAAGGGGCGACTCGGCGCCCGTCGACACGTCGACGAGCAGGCGCTGCACCTCGCTCCGCCAGCGGATCTTCTTCCGAGCGTCCAACGCGATCCCGAGCCTCTCAGGTGTCGTACGTCGGCGCTGGCAGGCGCGGATCACCCACATCTCGGCGTCCTGCGGACGCTCGGCCTGATCCACCAGGTCGAGGACGGTCTCCTCGACGTTCGTCACCGGTGGCCTCCGGTTGGGATGCCGGGTCGCGTCGAGTCGATACGAGTAGTGGATTTGTACGCCTACCAGGCTTCTCACCCGGCGATCCACGCCGATCGTCACGTGAACACCGTGCCCCGGCTGGTCGACGAGACCCCACAGCTCTGCCGCGGTCTCATGACTCACGGTCGCCCCTGCGCCGGCGTACAACAGGGCGGCCCAGACTTGCGCAGAGCGTGTCAGCGGGCCAGTAAAGGTGGCGTATACCCGTGGAAGCACGCGCTGCCAGCGCCCTGCTCTCACGTTGCTACGCACGAGGTCCCCGGGAAGGCCCGCGTGGGTGAGCTGCTGGCGGGTGAGGACGCCCTCCTGCGCCGCGATGGTCTCGCGGAGGCTTCGCGGTATCCGGTGTTCAGCCATGGTTCGAGCATGGACGGCCCTACGCAGTCAGGTGGCTGCCCGGGACCAGGCTGTGGACGACTGGGCCGATTTCGCACCTGTGGATAGTTTCTGGCGCACCGCACCCCAAATGGACCGCCACACCCGGCGGCACCCGGCGGCGCCATCCCGCGGCGGCGGCACCCGGCGGGCACCAACCCCTGCGGCACCATCCCGCGGCGGCGGCACCCGGCGGGCACCAACCCCTGCGGCACCATCCCGCGGCGGCGGCACCCGGCGGGCACCAACCCCTGCGGCGCCATCCCGCGGCACCAAACCCTGCGGCACCAACCCCTGCGGCGCCATCCCGCGGCACCAAACCCGGCGGCGGGCACACACGCGGAGGGCATCCAAACGACCTCGCCCCACCGCCGCAGGACCGACGTCGGTCCCGCGCTACCTGCCACGGCGACCCCAACTGGCCGAACCATGAAGCGAAACCGGACCATGAAGGCCGAAGGGGCTATAGCTCCGCAGGGCCTTCATGATCACGATCATGATCACGGGAAGGACGCTGACCATGATGGCCGCGCACCTGCCGCCAGCCGAATTCGGCACGAGTACCCGCCCCGGCCCGGATCCCACTCGAATCTGGTACGAATCCCCACCCACGCCCGAATCCCCACCCACGCC